>JALRFT010000152.1 GCA_023261915.1 Acidimicrobiales bacterium
CGCTGGCCGAAGCACTCCGAGAGTGGCGACGTGAGCAGGCGAAACTCGCTCGCGTGCCGGCGTACACCGTGTTCAACGATGAGACCCTCGATGAGCTGGTCGCCCGCCGTCCGGCGACAGCGGCGGACCTCCTCGCCGTCCACGGCATCGGACCAGTGAAGGTCAACCGGTTCGGTGAGGCGATCCTGTCCATCATCGCTGCCGATGACGGGTGACCACCGACACGCTGTTCCCACCAGTGGCCGCTGACTCGGGTCCGCCGTGGCAGGCTGGGCCCATGGAGTTCACCCTGGTCCAGCACTTCGACGCCCACCTCCCCGACGTCATCGAACTCTACGGAGACCCCGACTTCTTCACCTCACTGCCACCCACACTTCGTCTGGCCACACCCGAACTGGTGTCTTGCGATCGGTCCGCTGCGACCGTGGTGCTCAGTCTCCGTCACCGTCTGACCGCTGAACTCCCCGCCATGGTCACCCGCTTTGTGGATCCGACGAAATTGACGTGGGTGGAGACCACCACGCTCGACCTCACCACCTCACGGTCGACATCGATCATGCAACCTGACGAGTACCCCGAGTTGCTGCGAGCCTCAGCCGAGGCCACCTTCGCTCAGCTCGACGGCGGCGCCACGAGAACAGTGACGGGTCGCGTGGAAGTCCCCGTTCCGATCTTTGGGGCCAAGGTTGAGGGGGCCATTGTTGAAGGCCTCGAAGAACACCTGCGAGGCGAGGAAGCCGCCGCCGGACAACGGCTCAACGGCTAGGGCAGCTAGCCCTCCGTCTGAGCGGACTGACGCTGGGCGATCAGTTCGGCGAACCGTGTGGCAGGAACCGAGACGAAGATCCCCTCGGCCTCGGCGCACAGGCGATCCCCAGCCCACAGTGATCCGGCGGTGTAGACCCGACGGCCCTCGGTGCGGACGTACTCACCGACCATCCGCAGCTCGGTGTGCAGAGGCGTCGGGCTGCGGTACTTGATCGTCAACGTCCCCGTCATCCCCGGATTACCCGAGTAGGTCTGCGCCGCACCGAGCACCTCATCGAAAGCGCCGGCAATGTAGCCACCGTGCACACAACCGGGAGGGCCCTCGTAGGCGGCACCGAAAACCACCACGGCCTCAACACCATTGTCCCCACCCCAGAGTTGCAGCGGGGGCGAGAGCGGGTTGGCGAGACCGAAGAACGGCGAGTGCTCAAAGGTCGAGGCGGCATCGCCGGCAGTGTTGGCGATCTCGGCGTACCCCTCATACACCGAAGTGCGGCCGGCCTCCCCCAGTTCAGCGACGATGCGTTCAATCTCGTCCGCCGCCCGGGCAAGGACCTCGGCCGAGGCCACCGTGCCTACCATCTTGTCGATCACCTGACGGGTGGCGGCCGCCACGCGGCGCATCTCCCGGCTTCGTTCGCTCACCTGGTCGTCAGGCGCACCGTGCCATCGCACCATGAGTGCCCGCCGGGCAAGGCTGTCGTCGGGCTGGTCAGCCATGAAGTCCCTCCAGATCAAAGGTGGCCATGACCGGGGCATGGTCGCTCGGAGTCGGCTTCCCCTTGCGGGCATTGCGATCAACGGTCACCGATTGGCAGCGTTCGGCCAGCACCTCGGTAGCGAGTACGAGGTCAATCCGCATGCCCTCCCCCTTGTGGAACGATCCTCCCCGGTAGTCCCACCAGGAGAAGATGCCCCCTTCGTCGTGGTGACGCCGAAACGTGTCGACCAGTCCCCATGAGACAAGCGCTTCGAGCGCCTGACGCTCCGGGTCGCTCACGTGGGTGGCACCAACGAAGGCCGCTGGGTCCCACACGTCACGATCATCGGGGGCGATGTTGAAGTCGCCGGTCACCACCAGCGGCTGGTCCGGTGTGGCCCGGGCAACAATGTTCTGCTTGAGACGCTCCAGCCACGCCAACTTGTAGCGGTAGTGGTCGTGATCAAGCGCCCGGCCATTGGGGACGTAGCAGCAGGCGACCCGAACACCACCACAGGTCGCCCACACCAACCGAGCCTCGGGATCAGGAGGGTCGTCGTCGTCGAAGCCGGCGTGGACGTCGTCGAGGCCGACCCGACTGAGGATGGCCACCCCATTCCATCGACCCTCCCCCACGTGGACCGACTCGTAGCCAAGTTCGGCGAACGCCTCAGTGGGGAACGCGTCCTGTGCCATCTTGGTTTCTTGGATGCAGAGCACATCGGGTGCCTGCTCTTGAAGCCATGGCACGACTCGCTCCATGCGAGCCTTTAGCGAATTGACGTTCCAGGTCACCAACAGCACGAACCCGACACTACCGGTCCACCCACGGTCACGAGGTCGGTGGTGGCTGACGACGGCCGACCAATGCGGCGAGCTCCCTTGGGAGGGGCGGTTGACGGGGGCCGAAGAGCGAACTCCCCCATTGGATTGACCGCCGGTGGCGGGCGCCGTGGGTCCCGTAAGTAACCGGACCGAGATCCGTTCAGGTGAGTCCCCCACGGCGAGCAGTTGCCCTCACTCCGACGCGCCCAACTCCCAACCCGGGCACGTCGGGGCATGAGGCCGCCGGTAGGCTGCCCTCTGTGGCAGATGACCCCGGATCAACGTCGTCAGCAGTCGGACCCAATGCCTGGCTGGTTGACGAGATGCACGAACGATTCCTCGCCGACCCCTCCTCGGTCAGCCCGAGTTGGCAGGAGTTCTTCGCCGACTATCGGCCTGCCGGTGCCGACGGCCCGACAGGGTCCCGCGTAACCGCATCACGAGGAGTGCCCGACGGCGCCGAGCCCATCAAGGGGGCTGGCGCCCGGATCGTTTCCAACATGCAGGCGAGTCTCGGTGTTCCGACCGCCACCTCCTATCGGGAGATTCCCGCCAAGTTGCTCGAGGTGAACCGCAACGCAGCCAACAACTATCTCGCTCGCCAACGAGGCGGAAAGGTCAGTTTCACGCACCTCATCGGCTACGCCATCGTGCGAGCCATCGCTGACACCGCTCCCGCCATGAACGCCGCCTTCGTGGACAACGGGGGTGAGCCCATGGTGATTCGACACCCGCACATCGGTCTCGGACTCGCCGTCGACGTCCCCAAGGCCGATGGATCACGGACCCTGTTGGTGCCCTGTATCCGGGATGCGGACATCCTCGACTTCGCCGGATTCTGGGCGGCGTACGAAGACCAGATCCGCAAGGTCCGAACCAACAAACTGACCCCCGACGACTTCTCCGGCGTAACGGTCACCCTCACCAACCCGGGGACGATCGGGACTGTGGCGTCCGTCCCTCGCCTCATGCCCGGCCAGGGGCTCATCGCCGGGGTCGGGACCATCGACTACCCGGCGCAGTACCAAGGCGCCGACCCCGCTGCTCTGGCTCGGATGGGGGTTTCAAAGATCGTCACCGTGTCGTCCACCTACGACCATCGCATCATCCAGGGCGCCGAATCCGGTTTGTTCCTCAAGCGGGTTCAGGAACTCCTCATGGGGGCCGACGGCTTCTACGACCAGGTATTCCGCTCCCTCGGCGTGCCCTACGAGGCAGTGGCGTGGCATCGCGACATCAACCCGGTCGACAACGCTGACGCTCACACCATCAAACAGGTCAAGGTTGAGCACCTCATCAACATGCACCGCGTGCGGGGGCACCTCATCGCCGATCTGGACCCACTGGCGTCCGAGGAACCCCACATGCACCCCGAGCTGGACCCAGCGCACTACGGGCTCACCATCTGGGACCTCGATCGTCAGTTTCTCGCCAGCGGCATCGGTGGTCACGATCACCTGCCACTCGGGGAGATCCTCCACATTCTGCGCGACGCCTACTGCAGGACCGTGGGCATTGAGTACATGCATATCTCCGACCCCGCCGAGAAGGCGTGGATTCAGGAACAGGTCGAGGGTGTCCCGTCCACCCTCGACGCCACCGAACAACTCCACATTCTCGACCGCCTCAATGCTGCCGAGGCTCTCGAAAAATTCCTCGGCACCAAGTACGTCGGCCAGAAGCGATTCGGTATCGACGGTGCGGAGAGTGCCATTCCCTTGCTCGACGCCATTGTTGGTCAGTCAGCGGACACAGGCATGGACTCGGTGGTCATGGGGATGGCCCATCGCGGACGACTCAACGTTCTGGTCAACGTCGTGGGCAAGTCCTACAAGCAGATGTTCAAGGAGTTCGAGGGAAACATCGATCCTGAATCCACTCAGGGCTCAGGTGACGTGAAATACCACCTCGGTCAGATCGGTAAGTTCGTCTCGCGTAGCGGAAACGCCATTGAGGTCGAACTCGCCGCCAACCCCAGTCACCTCGAGGCCGCCGACCCGGTGGTTGAGGGCATGGCCCGGGCTCGCATGGACCGGATCGAGCCGCCGGGCGAGTTCCCCGTGCTGCCCATCCTCATCCACGGTGATGCCGCCTTCGCCGGGCAAGGGGTGGTGGCCGAGACCCTGAACCTCTCGATGATCAAGGGGTACCGGGTCGGAGGGACCATTCACCTGATCATCAACAACCAGCTCGGCTTCACGACTCCGCCGCAGTCGGCCCGATCGTCGGAGTACCCGACTGACGTCGCCATGATGGTGCAGGCCCCGATCCTGCACGTCAACGGTGATGACCCCGAGGCCTGCGTCCGGGTGGCCCGTCTGGCCTTCGCCTACCGCCAGCGATTCCACAAGGACGTCGTCATCGACATGTGGTGTTACCGGCGTCACGGGCACAACGAGGGTGATGACCCGTCGTACACCCAACCGCTGATGTACAAGAAGATTGAGCAGCGACGCAGCGTCCGCAAGCTGTACACGGAAACCCTCGTGAAGCGAGGAGACATCACCATCGACGAGGCCGAAGCCGCCCTGTCGAACTTCTCGGATCGACTGCAGACCGCGCTCGAGGAGACCCGCGAGGAAGCACCGCCAGCCGACACCAGAGCCCGCCCCGCTCCTCCGCCCGTCGGAGTCCTCCCCGCCGTGGAGACTGGCGTCAGCCGGACGGAACTCGACGAGGTGTACGCGGCACTGTCGAGTGTCCCTGATGGCTTCACCATCCATCCCAAACTGGCCCGCCAGTTCGAGGCCCGCGACACGATGTACCGCGACGAGAACATCGTCGACTGGGCACTCGGTGAAGCGTTCGCCCTCGGTACCCTCCTGCACGAAGGGACCTCAGTCCGCCTGGCGGGACAAGACAGTCGGCGGGGCACCTTCTCCCACCGCCACGGTGTACTCGTCGACTTCGAGACCGAGGCGGAGCACCAACCACTCGCTGCCGCGGCCACCAACGGTGCCAAGTTGTGGCTCTACGACTCCCTGCTGAGCGAATACGCCGCCCTCGGCTTCGAGTACGGCTACTCGGTGGCGAGTCCTGATGTTCTCGTGGTCTGGGAGGCACAGTTTGGCGACTTCTTCAACGGCGCCCAGATCATTCTCGACCAGTTCGTGGTGGCCGCCGAGGACAAGTGGAAGCAGCACTCCGGTCTCGTCTTACTCCTCCCCCACGGCTACGAGGGTCAGGGGCCGGAACACTCGAGTGCCCGAATTGAACGATTCCTGACGCTGGCAGCGGAGGACAACATCCAGATCTGCAACGCCACGAACGCTGCCCAGTACTTCCACCTCCTCCGGCGTCAGATGCACCGAAGCATCCGCAAGCCGCTGGTGGTGTTCACCCCTAAGTCCGGACTTCGATCACCAGCGTTCCGCTCACCGGTCAGCGACTTCACCGAAGGCTCGTTCCACGAGGTCCTCGACGATCCTGGCGTCGCCGACCCCACGACCATCCGACGGGTCATCCTGGCCTCGGGCAAGGTGGCGGTCGAGGCACTCGCCGAGCGGGATCGCATCGGGGCCCCTGCTGCCATCGTCCGGGTCGAGCAGCTCTATCCCTGGCCCTACGAACAGGTCGCCGCCATCCTCGATCGCTACCCGAACGCCAGCCAGCTGGTCTGGCTGCAGGAAGAGCCCGAGAACATGGGCCCATGGAACGGCATCAAGGGCCGCCTCTATGAAGCCCATGAGGACTCGCACACCATTCGGCGAGTCAGCCGCAGCGAATCGGGCAGTCCAGCCACCGGCAGTGGAGCGATCCATCGCCAGGAGCAGGAAGAACTGCTCGCCCGGGCCTTCGCCGACCCCTACTAGGCACCCCCGACCAACCTCGGGTCGATGGCCCCTGACGGGATCAGCCTGGAGGTGACCCCAAGAGGTCCTCGAGTCGAACGTCGATGTGCTCGGCGAGCTCTCCGAGAGCGACGAGAGGGTCCACCACCTTCACCGTGGCCATCCCCATGGCGGCAGCTGGTTTGAGGTTGATCCCGAGATCATCGAGGAAGACCGCCTCAGTGGGCGCAATGGCCAACTCCTCGCATGCGATCTCATAGAAACGGAGATCGGGCTTACGCACCCCAACCCGGCTCGACTCAACGACAACGTCAAAGGCACCGAGCACGGCCGCCCATTCAGCGGGAATGTGCTGATCGGGGCCACTGAGGAAATTGTTGGTCAGCAGTCCCGTGACAAAACGAGGATCCCGGTGAAGCCACTGAACTGCCGCCACCATCTCAGGACGGACCTCCCCGGCGAGCAATCTCAGAACGTCCCGGCCCTGAACTCGGTGGCCGAGCGACTCCGACTCCGTGGCAAATGCCGCATCGAACTCGTCGATGCTGATCTCACTGCGCTCGAGACGGGCCCACGCGTTGGCATCCGGATTGGTCTGATTGACCGATCGCAGAAAGCCCGCTGGCAGGGTGCGTCGCTGCTCATAAGCGGCGAAGGCCTCAAAAGGTGAGGTCAGAATCACGCCCCCGAAATCGAACAAAGCCGCTCGCCGCACGGCCGCAGGCTACCTGCGGAGATCGAGGTACCGGGTCGGCCGCGATCGGGCCTAGGCTGACGACACCCCGACCAACGGGTGCGACCTCACAGTCGCCGGTCAGAACTCGACCTCCCGGAGCATGTCCGGTGTGGGTGCGAGATCTGCACCTGGTGATTCCGGTCGACCCCCTGAACCCCCCGGATCCCCATGCGCATCTCCCACGTCGTCGTCGACGGCTCCAACATCGCCACCGAAGCGCGATCGCTTCCCAGCCTCGCCCAACTCGATGAGGCAGTGAAGGCATTCCTCGCCGAGAACGAGGTCGAGAGCCTCACCGTCATCGTCGATGCGACCTTCGGTCACCGCATCGATGAGTCCGAACGAGCCGAGTTCGACCAGGCCATCGCCAGCGCTGAGCTCGTCACGCCACCTGCTGGCGCCATTGGCCGAGGTGACGCCTTCGTTCTCCAGGTCGCCAATCGGGTGAACGCCGTCATCCTCTCCAACGACTCTTTCCAAGAATTCCACGGCGAGTATCCGTGGCTCTTCGATGAGGGACGCCTCATGGGTGGAAAGCCGGTCCCCGGAGTGGGCTGGGTGTTCCTCCGCCGCACCCCCGTCCGCGGCCCCGCCAGTCGGCGGTCCACACGAGACGCCAAGCGCAAACAGGACGACTCGAGTCCTTCCGCCAAGAGCGCCCCCTCACGGACGGCTCGGGGCAGCCGGACCAAAACCAAGGCGGCTGCCCCCACGGCGAGTAGCGAAAAGGACGCCGAGGCCCGCGGGTCGAAGCGGCGGAAGCGCCGGGGCTCTGCTGGGTCCCTCAGCATGATCAACGACTTCCTCCCCTTCGTGGAATTCGCTGGAAACCACCCGGTCGGATCCGAAGTCGAGGGCACCGTCGCCGAGTACAGCTCCCATGGTGCCTACGTCACCGTCGGCGAGGCCCGTTGCTACGCACCACTCCACGCTCTCGGCGACCCGCCACCTCAGCGTGCCCGCGATGTCTGCGCTCTCGGCGACACCCTCCGATTCACTGTCGTGGCGCTCGATCGGGAGCGACGCGGCATCGACGTGGCACTGGTTCCAGGGCAGAAAAATCCGGAGAAACCCGCAAAGAAAGGCGCTTCTGCGACATCTCGTTCGCGTGGATCAAAGCGTGCATCAACGTCGCCGCCAGAAGCATCCATGCGGACCGCTCGAAGGACGCCGGCTAAAAAAACTGACTATCCCTCGCCGAAGCAGGCATCCGCGCCTAACTTGTCAGGTGGTGATGGCTTGCAATCCATCACGAACACCAGCGGTACTGCTGCAAAAGATGCAGCAGAGCTACTCAACGTTGAGGAGGAGCAGGTGGCAGTAAAGAAAGCAACGAAGAAGGCGACCCGCAAGGCGCCGGCTCGGAAGGCTGCCAAGAAGGCAACCAAGAAGGCCGTGAAGAAGGCGCCGGCACGCAAGGCCGCCAAGAAGGCAACGAAGAAGGCGACCAAGAAGGCGCCCGCACGCAAGGCTGCCAAGAAGG
The DNA here is from genome assembly GCA_023261915.1 of Acidimicrobiales bacterium. Classification (GTDB taxonomy): domain Bacteria; phylum Actinomycetota; class Acidimicrobiia; order Acidimicrobiales; family Acidimicrobilacustridaceae; genus M30B73. Next base: position 8,304 of record JALRFT010000152.1, read on the forward strand.
C
>JALRFT010000155.1 GCA_023261915.1 Acidimicrobiales bacterium
AAGCAATCGGGTTCGGTGTTGCCGCGGCGTTGGTGGCGAGTACGACTACTCCGCCCACGGCGAGACCAATGGCCGGCCACAGAAGATCCGACCGATGGAGATTTCGTCGTTGGGCAACGGCGACGACACCAGTGAACACAAGGGTGATGGATACGGCGACTGCTGACGGGGGGCGGGTCCCGACGGTCATACAGATTCCGAATGCGAGCAGCGCAGCGAGTCCCCATTGGTCGCGGTCCAGACGCCAGATCTGTCGCCGGGCTGTTCGAGCCCCCCTGTCGGGACTGAGCACCCGCCGGAGGAACACGACCGTTGCTGCGGTAACGGCAGTGAAGCCGGCTGCGAGCGGGATGTCTTTTTGGTTGATGAAGAGGTGTCCGGTGAACGCCGGAAGCAGTGCAACGCCACCCATTGCCACCCAACCCAGCCACCGTCTCCCACTCAAACTTCTGGCGATGAGGTAAACGGAAGGGAGAATGGTCAACCCCACGAGAAGGACGAGAACGTTCCGGGTGGCGATGACCCCCGTAGAGGCAGGCTCGAAGAATTGACCGGTCAGCGCGCTCCAGAGCCAGCTGACGCCAAAGGCCAGGCCCTGGAAGGTGTAGCCATAGGAGGCCTGGAGTTCGGGGCTGCCGCGAACGAAGAAGTACTGCCCAAAACGCTCTGGTCCGATGATGCCGGCGAGGTTGTTGATGAAGTACTGCTGATCAATGATCTGATCAGGGTTGAGGCCTGCCTGCCACGCCGCTCGAATCAAGGCCGCAAGGACGAGGACGACCGCAGCAACTGCGGCGTACAGCAGCGTCCGTCGCAATTCGGGTCGCAGGATCAGCCTCCTGGACGTTCAGGCAGGCGGAAGATTACGGCGCGCCGCCGGAGAGTTCGTTCGCCTGATCGATCAGCTGCTGGCCACGCTGGGTGTTGCCACTTTCGATCAGCAGGTTGCCGAGGTTCAGCAATGTTCCGATTCCGTTCGGGTCAGCGGTGAGCACGGCCTCAAGTTCGGCGATTGCCCCCGCCCGGTCACCTGTGTCGCGGAGAGCGAGAGCAAGGTTGTATCGAGCTGAAAGAAAGGCGGGGTCTGCGGTGAGCGTACGGCGGTAGTAATCAATCGATCCTGAAGGGTTGCCTGTGGTCTGGCTGATGACGCCCAAGTTGTAGAGGGCGAACTTGTTCGCTGCGTCGCGGGCGAGCACCTCGTTGTACTTCGTCTCGGCCTGAGCGATCTGGCCAGCTTGCTGTAGCGCAAGACCCTCGGCGAGCAGACTGTCGACGGTGACCTCACCAGTCGCTGACGAACCATTGGATGCCTGGTCACTCGAGCTCGACCCCCAGATGAAGTAGCCGACGGCGAGACCGAGCAGTAATCCGATGACCAGACCGATGAGGCCGGCGGATTCTGCCTTGCCAAGAGGCTTGCGATCGCTGGAGGCGGTCGCTGACGGGGCCTTAGGAGCGGAAGGGGGGCTGGGGTTTGAAGCTTCAGTCATGGTGACCTCGTGACGGTAGGGCGATGCTTACTTCGGGTGGGTACCCCGGAGATTGCAGTGGTGAAATCGGGGTGGAAACCACCTACTACCCGCAAACCCTAGCCTGAGAGGCGAGGCCAACCGATCCATCAGACTCCCTAGGACCCTTGATTCTCGGCGGGTTGGGTGTTTCTGGACTTCACCGAGGTAATTCGGAAGGGTACTTGCGTCTCGGAATACCGCCCGGTTAAGGTTTGCTCGGTTTCAGCAGCGCTGTCTGACCATCGGTGCGTCGACACCGGTCCTTTGAGAAGGTGATTCATGACAGTCCACGACACGTTCCCCCCCGCAGCCAATGCATCCTCTGGCGCGCCTCTTCGGCGGCCTAGCGGGAAGCGGGTGGGACGTCCTCTGAGCCGAGGTCTCCTCACTGCTGGAGCGGTTGCTGCTGCGGTGACATCGGTTGCTGGTCCTGCCCTTCCTGCCTTTGCGGCATCAGCATCCTCCTCAGTTGCGTCGCAGGGCGGCGGAGCAGCGTATGTTCCCGTCTACCCCATTCGTATTCTGGACTCACGACCCGGTTCCGGTGTGAACAACGGTGGGGTCCCGAATGGTCCCTACGCGCAGGGTACAACGGTGACGATTCCGGTTGTTGGTCGTGCGGGTGTACCCAACGATGGGTCGGTCACTGCGGTCGCCATCAGCCTTTCAGCGGTCCCCAATGGGGTGAATGGCAACCTCGTCGTATGGTCTGGCGTCGGTCCGCGGCCATCGACAAACAGCCTCAGTTACTTCACCGGGCAGATCGTCACCACCGGCCAGATCGCGCAGCTTTCGCCGAGTGGGTCCTTCTCAATCTTCGTCGCCGGCTCGGCGAACATCACGGTTGACGTTGTCGGCTACTTCTCAACGAATGGCGTTCTGGGTGCCACTGGTCCGACGGGCCCTCAGGGTGCGGTTGGGCCGACGGGCCCTCAGGGCCCTCAGGGTGCGGCCGGTCCGACCGGTGCTAACGGTCTAGATGGGGTTACTGGCCCGACAGGCTCGCCGGGCGCCGATGGTGCTTCAGGGGCGCAGGGTGCTGCTGGTCCTCAGGGTGCCCAGGGTCCGCAGGGTGCGACAGGTCTCCAAGGTTTCCAGGGAATCCAGGGTGTCACGGGTGCCACGGGTGCCACGGGTGCTACTGGTTCGACGGGTGCTACCGGTTCGACTGGGGCTACTGGTCCGCAGGGCGCCACAGGTGCCACGGGCGCTACTGGTTCGACGGGTGCTACCGGTTCGACGGGGGCTACTGGTCCGCAGGGCGCCACAGGTGCCACGGGCGCTACTGGTTCGACGGGCGCTACTGGTTCGACGGGCGCTACCGGCCCGCAGGGCGCAACCGGTTCAACG
>JALRFT010000196.1 GCA_023261915.1 Acidimicrobiales bacterium
AGGCGCACCGTGCCAGGAGCGAGTTGATCGGCGAGCTGGGCGGGGATGGCCCCCATGCCTCCGGCCGGCAGCGCCGAGTCGCCGGTGGCGAGGCAGCGGTAGACGATGTCGAACATGCGACTCGACGTGGCGAGGGACGGATCAAGCTGGATCCCGCCGAAGAGCGGGCGGAACAGCCGATCGATAGCGGTCTTGCTGAACCCTGCCGAACGCAGGTGTTCTTCGGTGGTCGTGTCGGGCGCCCGCAAGAGGTCCACGGCCGCACCGCGTGTCACTCGCTGTCGGAGCTTGGCAATTCGTAGCTTGTCACCGAGGCCGATGACCGGGGTCAGCGCCGTGCGCATCAGCGCCGCCGGTCGGCGGAACGGGTCGGACACCGTGTGGAACCGACCTTGATGGCGTATGGCCGCACCGGGTTCGAACGCCCCGAGTTGCAGCGCGTCGACATCGAGGAGTGTCGGGACCTCCGGGTAGGCCGTGAGAAGCACCTGGAACCCCCGGTCAAGGAGGAAACCGTCGACCTCGTCGGTCCGCACCCGCCCTCCGACACCATCGGAGGCCTCGAGAATCCGAACGGTTCGGCCAGCCTCATGGAGGTGGACGGCGGTGGCGAGACCAGCAAGTCCGGCCCCGACGATCACGACGTCAACCGGTGCCGGTCCCGATGTCGCAGCCACTGAGTCCATTTCGGTCACACCACTGTTCTAGCCCGACCAGCCAGCAGCCTCGGCGCTGAGCTTCGAAGCGTTCTCACTTGTGGCGGTCGCTCAGGCAGGCATCAGGGTCCCGAGGTGATCGTGGGCGTAGCCTTTCGTCATGACCACTGAAGAGACTTCAGGTTCGAACGGCTCTGTTGCCACTCGCATGGGGCGGCTGCGGAACTGGAATGTAGGAGTAGGACTCGCCCACCTAGTGCAGGCGCTCGTGCTCCTCGCCATTGCGAGTGATTTCGCCATCCCCCTTGTCGGTCAGGTCCAGACCGGCCCGCCCGGCTCCCCCCTCGTCGTTTCCACGACCTTTTTCGAGGTGCGCTTTGCCTGGGTCATTGCAGCCTTCCTGCTGCTCGCCGCCATCGATCATCTGCTCATGGCCTCGCCTTGGCTGCGGCCTTGGTACGAGCGCAACCTTCGGGCCGGTCGGAACACCGCACGGTGGGTGGAGTACTCGATCTCGGCGTCACTCATGGTCGTACTCATTGGCTTGCTGACCGGGATCACCGACCTCTACGCGGTCATGGGTTTGTTCGCAGCGAACGCCGCCATGATCCTGTTCGGTTTGGTCATGGAACGCGTCAATCCGGAATCGGTCCGGTTGGCAAGCAGGACCGAGGCGAGTGGATCCTCCCAAGCCGTCGACTGGTGGCCGTTCACCTTCGGGTGCCTCGTCGGCATCGTGCCGTGGATCGCCATCGTGGTGGCGTTCTCAGCGTCGGCATCGAACGGCGGGGAGATCCCGGTTTTCGTCTACATCATCTTCGTCACGCTCTTCCTGCTCTTCAACTCCTTCGCCCTCAACCAATGGTTGCAATATCGGGCGAAGGGCAAGTTCCACGACTATTTGTATGGCGAGCGGGTGTATCTGATCCTGAGTCTCGTCGCCAAGAGCGCTCTGGCATGGCAGGTCTATGCGGGGACATTGGCGAACTGAGGCCATTCTTCTAAGATTCAGCCACAAGCAGGCTTTCTGGGGGTGGTGCGTTATGACGGTGCGGAACTCGCGACGTATGAGGCAGTTCGCCGCCGCGACCATTGTGGTTGCGGTTCTCGGGGCGCTCGTATCACCGGTCAGCGCGCTCTCGCCTCCACGCGAACCCGATGCTGCCGTCGTGGCGAACCCCGGACCCGTCAGGATCACCTTCACGGGTGGTGAGCTCTCCCTGTCGTCACTCGACGTCCCGCTCCCGATCTGTGACGAATCGGGCATCTGCCCATCGATCGGGGCGGAGCTCGATGCCGCAGGCCGACTCGTCATCGATGATGGCGCCGTCAACCTCCCAGCCATCGATGTGCCGCTGGGGGACCTGGGTGTCCCGGTCGGTCTCACTGTCGTGCCATTCCTTCGCCCGACGCCAGGATCAGTGGTGGCGCCGGCGGGGCAACTCGTCCGGCTGGGGTTCGAGTTCGGGGCCCGAGTATCGGTTGACGTGAGCAGTCTTGGTCTTGGATCGTTACTCGGTGGTATCGATCTCTCCTGCGGTGTCGGCCCGGTCAGGGTGAACCTCACCAGCGGGGTCAGCGGCGGACTGAGCGGCGTTCCCTTCGACGCAAGCACGGGGAGCGCCTCCCTCGTCGACGGGGCGATCAGTGTGCCGCCGCTCAACTGTTCGCCGTTCCTCATGTCGACACTCCCGATGCTGATTCGCAGTGGGGCACTGTCCTCGCTGCTTCCGGCGGGAATCGATCTCACTGATCTCCTCGGTGGGATTGATCTTGGCTCCGTTCTCGGCGACCTCGATCTAGGAGATCTCAGCGGACTCGATCTTGGGGGTATTGATCTTGAGGGGCTCGACCTCGCCGGTCTTGTTGGCGGTCTCGAAGGGATCACCCTTGATCTCACCGACCCTCAGGGTTCTCTCGGCAGTTTGAACTCCGCCCTTGGTCTGCCGACCACGCCCGGCACCATCGGGGTTCGCCTCAACGTCACGATCACGGCGGGGCCGGAGACGGGCGGGGAAATGATTGAACCCGGCACGGAGGTGTGGCCCCTGCCCGGCTTCGTCGATGTTCCCACGGGAGAGTTCTTCGCCGAACCTGTTCGATGGCTCGCCGCCCATGGCATCACCTCCGGCGTCCGCCCCGGGTACTTCGACCCGATGTCCCCGGTAACCCGTGGTCAGATGGCGGCTTTCCTCTGGCGCACCATGGACCAGCCAGCGAGTGACACCGACTGCGGGTTCAACGACGTCGGTGAGGAGCGGTACTTCGCTGCTGCCGTCTGCTGGATGAAGGAGAATGCCATCACCAACGGGATGGGAGGGAACACGACGGTGTTCGCTCCTGACGCTCCTGTGAAGCGCAGCGAGATGGCGCTGTTCCTCTGGCGTCTGACTGGTGAACAGCCGAGTGACCTGCCGAGTGGGTTCCGCGACGTTGCCTCCAATGCCAGCTTCGCCGACGCTGTCGACTGGCTGAAGGCGACGCGCATCACCAACGGCGTATCATCGACCGCATTCGACCCCGCTGGTCGAGTGTCCCGAGGGCAGATGGCTGCGTTCCTTCATCGGATGGCCTCGAACGGTGATGCATGGCCGGATTCCATGCGGCTCCCGAGTGCCGCCGACGGCGAGCTCCGCTGTCTGGCAATCGGGTTCTGTCCTGGGCCGACCGAGGACAATGAGGGCCCCGGCGGTCCCGGGGTTCCGTGTCTTGCCCCGGTCGGACTTTGCCCACCCGATGGCCCCCCTGGAGGTGGTGACGCTGAGCCACCCACCACGCTTCCGGATGTGGTTGGTATGTGGACCCGCCAAGCGATCGAGACCCTGGTCGATGCCGGCTACGCCGTTCGGGTGGTGGAACGTGACGGCACGTCGTTCCCCGTCACGTTTGATTTCCGCTTGGATCGGGTGAATTTGGCGGTCGCCGGGGATCGGGTGGTTCGGGCGAGTCTGGGCTGACACCCATCCGTCAGTTGGGTGTGGACACACCCCGGGTGTCGATGGTTCCGTCGGGGTAGCGAGCGAATCGACGCTGCTCTGTTCCATGGACAGGATCCAGAGAGTCCCACGACCAGGCGCCGAACCTGGTTCGCTCGTAGTCCCTGAAGGCCTGCTCGATCTCGGCCCGGGTGTTCATGACGAAGGGCCCATACCGGGAGATGGGCTCGGCCAGCGGTCGACCTTGCAGCAAAAGGACCTCGACCCCACCGGATCCAGCAGCAAGATCTACCGGTCGTGCTGCGTCGACCACGGCGCCTGTCCCGGCGGTGACCGTGTCCCCGTCGATCTCGAGCGTCGAACCATCGAACACATAGAGGGTCCGCACCGATCCGGCCGCTGCCGGCGGGAGCACCCACTCGGCGGACGGGTTGAGAACGAGGTGCCAGATGGCGACGTCGCTCGCCGGATTCGCCGCCCACGATTCGGGTGGGGGTGAAGGAGGTTCGACCCCGTTGAGTTGGCCGGCAATGACGGTGACGGTCGTCGTCTGTCCGTTGGCATCGGTGAACGTCACCGTGGGGATGTCCTCGGACCACAACATGGTGAAGTGAGGCGCCACCATCTTCGACGCGGCCGGGAGGTTCAACCAGATCTGGAACAACTCGAAGTGGTTCGGTGCCTCGTGGTCGAGAAGCGGGAACATCTCGGAGTGGGAGATTCCCGCTCCGGCGGTGACCCACTGCACATCTCCCCGCCCGAATCGAGCCGCAGCGCCGAGTGAGTCGGAATGGTCGATGAGTCCCCGGCGGGCGAAGGTGATGGTCTCGAAGCCGCGGTGTGGATGCATGGGGAATCCCGGCACAACCGTGCCGTGGTACATGCTCCATCCGTCCTTGCCCGAAAAGTCCGATCCGATGTTGCGGCCCGCAGTCCCGCCAACAGGACCGAGATCGTTCGTCCCGGGCGGATAAAGGTCGTTGTGGTGGGCGCAGAAGAGGAAAGGGTCAATCATCGGCCACTGCGAGCCGAGGGGAACCTGCTCAATGATTGCGTTGCCCATAGGGCCAGCCTACGAGGCTCAACGCCGGGTTGGCCGCCCTCTATCCTTCGGGGGTGACTTCCGGTGACGACCCGTCAACCGCTCAGGTCCCCACGGAGCGGGGCAGCATCCCCGTGGTGAGCGAAGAGCACGGGGACGGCGCTGATCTCGGCCCGTCGGAGGCGGTCACCGGGTGGTTGACCCGGCTTGGGGCATGGTTGACCGACGCCTGGCCCGGCCGCCTCCTCGCCGCCATCAATCGACGTCATTCGCCCCGGGTCGAACGGGTGCTGGTGGTTGTGGCCGCCGTCGTGTTCATCGTCGCCACTGCCGTTGCCTGGCGGTCACTCCCCGCTACCGACGGCCCGCTCTTATGGCTTCCGGTGGTGATTGCTGGCACGGTCGGGATCGCCGCCATGCTCACGCTCAACGCTGTGGAGTACCGCATTGCGGCCCGCTCGGCGGGGCTGGCCATGGGCTTTACCGCTGCCATGCGAATCAACGTGTTGGCCTCGGCGGCGGCGCTCCTGCCGCTACCGGGCTCGGTGCTCGTTCGGGTGCAGGGGCTGCGCTCGGCGGGTGCCACGTATCGGACGGCAACGGCAGCCATCGCTGTTGTCGGTGTGGCGTGGACGGCCACGACCTTCCTCATGGCGGGGATCGCCCAGCTCATTGCGGGCGAGGTGGCTCTCGGGCTGATGGTGCTCGCCGGTGGGGTCGTGCTCAGCGGAGTGGCTGTGGTGGTGTCACGGCGCGCCGCAGGGGTGCGCTACACCGGTGCCGCGGCCGCGGGCATGGTGGCTGTTCAGGTCGGCAGGGTGATGGTGCAGGCGGCCCGGTTCTGGCTGCTCGTGATTGCCCTTGGTGCATCGGCGTCTGTTGGTCAGGTCGTGGCCCTGACTGTGGCGGTGTCCATCTCGACGGCGATCGCCATCTTCCCCGGCGGCCTCGGAATCCGTGAGCTACTGGCGGCGGGCATCGCTCCGCTCATTGGGCTCCCGGCCTCGGTGTCGTTGGTCGTCGTGGCGGTGGATCGTCTCCTCGGTCTCGTGGCACTTGGTGTCGCCGGGGTCTTTTTGGGTGTTGTGCATCGGGGACGCGCTGAGGCGGAGGAGACGTGACGACGCTTCCCGAGCGCGCCATGGCTCCAACACCGGCATCCACGGCGTGGCCGATGCCTCGGGCATTACTGCTCATCACTCTGCTGCTGGCCTTCATGCTTGTGGGGCGGGAGCTCGTCGCCGGAGCATGGGCATCAGATGATGAGGTCGTTCACGTGGATCTCGTTCGGGCGGTGGCGGACCAACGAGGGTTCCCGCACATCGATGACCGCTTCATCGAGGCGAGTGTGTGGGCGTCGTTCAATCTCGTCGGAGCTGACTGGTCAACGCGGTCCCGGCTGTTTTCTGAGGACGCCCCGGCGTGGGATGAGCGACCGGGATGGTCCGATCTCGGTCCCGGTGGATTCACCGGGGGCCGGAACTGGATGACGCAGCACCCGCCCCTCTATTACGGGCTGCTCGCCGTTGGCACCGAGGTGGTCGGGCTGGTCACTCCCGGGGAGGACATTGGCAGTTTCAGCCAGGAACTCGCAGTCATGCACATGCTGAGCATGCTGTTCATGTTGCCGCTGCCGTGGCTGGCGTGGGCCACTACCCGACGACTCCGTCTCGGCAACACCCTGGCGCTCGCTGCGGCGTGTCTGCCTCTGGCCATGCCTCGGGTCGTGACGACCGGGGCCCAGGTCAACAATGACACGCTGTTGGCGCTCGGTCTGGGGGTCGTGACCTAC
>JALRFT010000254.1 GCA_023261915.1 Acidimicrobiales bacterium
ACCGACGATCCCGCAGATGAGCCCTGCGAGGCCCCCGATCACGATATGCAGCCCCTGATTGGCCGAAACGAGTCCGCCGACACAGGTACCGAGAGTGATGCCAACCGTGGCCCCGGCCATTGAGGTGACCCTGCGCCTCAACGAGTCTCCTCGATCGGCAATGGCAGCGAAGAGAAGTCCCAGGGCCAGTGGAAGCAGGATCCGAACGTCATTGGCTGAGGCGGCCAACGCCAGCCCGGCGAAGATGACGAGAGCGGCACGTATGGGACGGACGTGCTCGAAGGCCCTGAAGTCAGTGGCGAGCGCCCGCTGCACCGACTGCCGCAACCCGATCACGACCCGATGATAGATCACTGGCCCAGGCGGTCCGCTGCCCCTCACCTTGCCTACTCCTGTCACCAGCAGGAGGTGGCAGCGCCCAACGGGGGATCTGGTGGCGTCAGATCAGGAGGCTCGGAGCGAACAGACCTCGGCCATCGCGGCACGGGCCCGATCGAAACGCTCAAGGTCCCGACTACGGACCCCCTCAAACAAGTCGAGCGCAGCCTCACGAAATCGCTCGTCGTCGCTGGTCGACCCTCGCATCCAGAATTTTCCAACCTCCGCCTGAATCGCCTCGTCACCGAGCGATCCGGAGTTGAGCTGCGTGACGAACTCTGAAAAGGCGACACAGGCGGGATCCCCTCCGGCTCGGTCACCCGAGGCCGCCGTGCAGGCCGTCAGCACCAGCCCGGCCGCTAGGAATCCAATGAGGCAGCCGACCGACATCGCCCGGTGGACGAGTCGCGGGGAGAGATCCGACTGATGATTGACGGAAATCACCTTCATACTTGGCGACCCACAAAGCACCTTGTTGATTGTAGGTGCTGATCAACAGGCCCACCGGTGACGGCATGGAAGCCACAGACGGTCGCGGTCAGGATGCAGCTGCCAACGATCGCCTCGGAGCCACCCGCGCAGGTCCACCCCGCACGTACTACTGGTCAGTTGCAGATGGCCCTAGAGACGCAGGATCCCATGCCGTGCGTGGCGCATCAGACCAGAGGCGCTCGAGGCTGTAGAACTCTCGAGTCTCGGGCTGGAAGATGTGCACGAGGAGGTCGCCGTAATTGATGAGCACCCACTCGTGACTGTCCACACCTTCGATCGACGTCGGTTTGGGACCGCCGTTTGCCCCGACGGCCTCCTCCACCGCAGCAGCAACAGCTCGAACCTGCCGATCGCTTGTGGCGGTGCAGATGACGAAGTGGGAGGCGATGGTCGACACCTCGGCCACGCTGAGGACAACAACGTCCGTTGCGTTCTTTGCCACTGCCGCCGAGGCAGCCGCCCGAACCTCCTCAGGAAGATCAGCCGCTGACATCACGACCCACCGAGGAGGGGAACAGCGTCGGTTCCGAGGACGACCGTGACTTCCACGGCCGAGGCCTGTTCGGAACTGTTCACGATCTCCCCGACACCGAGGGCATCCCGAAGCCGCTCCGCTGAGGCATCGCCACTCTCCGAGGTCACGATGAACTGGGTGACGCCATAGGAAAAAGTTGTGGCGTTTCCGAGTGTCGCCACTTCAGCCCCGGCGGCGACGAGAACGGGAACCGCAGCAAGCCCATTGGCGAGACGCCCGGTGCCATCGAGGATACGGATGCGCACCCGGCTCTCGGGCGCGGCTCCGACTGGGAAGGGCACGATTCGGGCGACCAGATCAGCAACTGCCGCTGCGTCGGGTGCGAGTCCAGTTGCAACCGGACGCACCGGGAGGGTGGCAAACTCGACTTCAAGTGAGGCGAGAGAGCGAACGAAGCGGCCGAGTCCTGTCTCCGCTTCTCCTGGAACGACTCCGGGGTCAGCGAGGTTTCTCCCGACAGCCGAAAGCCAGGAAGCCCAGAACTGCTGCTGGCGGACCATGCGGTTCAGATCGCTCTCGCCACTGGTGCGCGCGTCGAGATAGGTGACCACATCAGCCGGCTCGACGGCGACCACCCCGGAACGAAAGACCTTGCCACCGACACCGGTAACGGAGTCAGGATTATCGATGTCAAGGGCCCCGACCGGCGCTAGGAGCGCCTCCCATTGGCCGGAGTCGATAATCCGTGACTCCTCAACTCCCACATTGAGAACACTGCTGACGGCTTGGCGAACGGCGTCGACTCCACCGCTCTCCCAGCGGTCGGCCAGCGTCGCCCCATCGGCGTCGAGATTCCCGTCGCCCTCCACCAAGGTCTCCGGTGGCAGAACGATCACCCCGCCGCTGGCCGGTCCGGCAAGACTCATGAGCAGCGCAGCCCCGAGGTCACCATCCTGCGTGGTTGTCGCCACCACGAACACCGGGGTGGGCTCAACGATTGCCTCGTAGCCAGGTTCCCCGGGGTCATCGACGGTTCGAACGAGATTGCCCTCGGTATTGGTGAGGATCGCTGATGTCCCCCATCGAACCGTCACCACCGCAGCCACTACGACCACCACGATGGCGATCGGAAACCAGATCCGCCAGGGGTCACGTGAGGGTGGTCTCGGAGCTGGTGCGCCCCGCGGCGGCACCTCGTTGATAACGGTCACTGCGGCTCACGATAGAGCGCGTGTGATCCAATGTAGGCAATCACCTGAGCCGAGATCATGCCGTCGACACGACCGCCACGGGCCAGACGAACCCGAAGGTCTTCGCTTGAGATGTCGATCGGTGGCATTCGGACATGATGGATAGCTCGGTTGCCCACGAGGTCCTCCAGCGAACCAGTCTGCGCACCAGGTCGATCGACCACCGCAAGCTCAACCATGCCCATGAGGTCCTCAGTCCTGTGCCAGCTTCCGAGGCCGGCGGCGGCATCGCCACCAAGAATGAGGACCGGTGGCTCACCAAGCGAGTCAACGAGTTCCTGCACCGTGTCGATGGTGTAGGTCGGCCCGAAACGATGAACCTCACGATCGTCGACGACCATGCCGGGGACACCCTCGAACGCCAGGCGGGTCATGGCGACACGGTGGAACGCCGGGGTCACCGACCCCCGTTCGCTCTTTTGCCACGGGTCACCGGCGACGAGGAGCAGCACACTGGCGAGCTCGAGTTGCTCGAGGCACTGGGCCGCCGCAACGAGGTGACCAACGTGAGGAGGGTCGAAGGTGCCACCGAGCAGGCCAAGACCACCTCTCGTGGTCATCGAGGCACACCCCGAGAGATCTCGCCAAACCCCTTGGGGGGAGACACGACAAGCGCCATAGGGTCGGACGATCCGACGGGAACTGCCAGGGCCACGCCGAGAGTGTAGGTCCTTGGCCCCTCGGCCTCGTCTCGCCAGATCAGCACTGGTTGCGGCCACCAGCAGGGGCAAGAAGTGACGAACATCACCATTGCGCCGGGAAGGAATTCCGGTAACGGGGTGTTGAACCAGATACTCCACCTCGCCTAGTGGCTCCGGTCTCTAGGCGTGATGGAGGGGCCGTCGGTGGGTCTCTGCAAAGCAGAGGCCTCACGACCCGGCAGCAGGCCCCCACCTGCATCGGCAAGGCACTCTCCCCTACGGAGGGGCAAGGAGAAGGACAATGAGCGATTCAGTCGGCCAGTACCTCAACGAAATTGGGCTCGTGCCCCTACTCAGCGCGTCCGAGGAGCGAGAGCTTTCTCAAGCCATAGAGGCTGGCGTGGCAGCCCAGCAGCAAATTGACGATGGCGAGCGTTCAGTTGAACTGCGTCGTCTTGCCCGCAAGGGTGCCGCAGCCAAGGACCGTTTCATCCGGGCCAATCTGCGCCTCGTCGTCAGTGTGGCCCGCCGCTATCCGCTCCCGCCCGGCATGGAGCTCCTCGACCTGATTCAGGAAGGGAACATCGGGCTTGAGCACGCCGTTGACAAGTTCGACTGGCGGAAAGGTTTCAAGTTTTCGACCTACGCCACGTTCTGGATCCGCCAAGCCATTGGCCGAGCCCTTGACCAAAAGGCCAGCCTCGTGCGCCTGCCCGGGGATCGGTCAGCCAGTCTTCGGGCCGCACTGCGCGCCGTTTCGGGTGACGGGGATGAATTGGATGACGAGCATGCCCGCCTCCACCGACTCACCACCCCGACGTCCCTGGACCGCCCGATCGGTGACGACGAGAGCAATGAGTTGATTGACCTTTTGGCTGATGACAACCCGACCCCTGAGTCGATCGTCATTGACCAGATGGAACAGGACATGGTGACCGATCTGCTCGGCATTCTCGATGCCCGTGCCCGTTCGGCGGTGGAGCAACGGTTCGGCCTTACCGACGGCCGCAAGCGCTCCTACCGAGAGGTTGGAGAGGATCTTGGCGTCACTGCTGAGGCTGCGCGCCGGCTCGTCAAGCGGGCGGTAAACACTGTTCGCGAGGCTGCTGCCGCTCGCGTCGCTGCTGCCTGAGGTCCATCGACCTGATTCAAGTTGGCAAACCGCCTTGCAACGGCGGGGTGGCCGGGTAAGGGTTGGGGGGTGAGTACCTCCTGGACCCCCGATTCCTGGCAGTCCCGCCGTGCAGGGCAGCAGCCGTCGTGGCCCGATCAGGGCCAACTCGATGCGGTTCTCAAGGATCTTGGAGCGCTGCCTCCGCTGGTGTTCGCTGGTGAGTCCCGGACCCTCGAAGCCGAGCTCGCCGAGGTTGCCGCCGGACGGGCTTTCCTGCTTCAGGCCGGGGATTGTGCCGAGTCCTTTGCTGACTTCTCGGCCGACCGGGTGCGCGACAAGCTGAAGGTCATGCTCCAGATGGCCGTCGTGCTCCAATACTCCGCCGGTGTGCCTGTCGTAAAGGTCGGCAGAATCGCCGGCCAATTCGCCAAACCACGATCAGCGGATACGGAAACGGTGGATGGGGTCGAGTTGCCCTCATTCCGGGGCCACATGGTCAATGACATTGCCTTCACCGCCGAAGCCAGGGTGCCTGACCCCGAACGCCTGCGGCAGGCCTACCACCAATCGGCCTCAACACTGAACCTGCTTCGTGCGTTCACCAAGGGTGGGTTTGCCGATCTGCGCCGTGTCCACGCCTGGAATCAGGAGTTCGTGGCCAACTCCGCCGAGGGGCGCCGCTATGACCAGGTTGCCGTCGGCATCGACCGTGCCCTGCGGTTCATGGGCGCCTGCGGCCTCGACACCACGATTGAGCGACAACTTCACGAGGTCGACTTCTACACCTCCCACGAGGCACTGATTCTTGGCTACGAGCAGGCCCTGACTCGCCAGGACTCACTCACCGGCGACTGGTATGACTGCTCCGCCCACATGGTCTGGATCGGTGAGCGCACGCGGGACCTTGAGGGCGCCCACATCGAATTCCTCTCCGGAATCCGCAACCCCATCGGTTGCAAGATCGGACCGTCGGCGACACCGGAACAGGTCCTTGCCTTGTGTGAGGCACTCAACCCGGATCGACGCCCCGGGCGTCTCACCCTCATCACCCGGATGGGCGCGGCGAAGATCGAAGACGGCCTGGTCCCACTGCTTGAAGCCGTGTCAGAAGCCGATCACCCGGTGGTGTGGTCGTGCGATCCGATGCATGGGAACACCTTCACCTCGGAGTCGGGCCACAAGACCCGCCACGTTGACGACGTCATGGAGGAAGTCTCCGGTTTCTTCCGGGCCCATGCCCGCGCCGGTACCTGGCC
>JALRFT010000271.1 GCA_023261915.1 Acidimicrobiales bacterium
GGAAAAGGGTGCCGACGTGGTGGTCGCCACTCCTGGTCGACTCATCGATCTGATCGATCGCAAAGCGACCTCCGTGGCTGACCTCGAGGTGGTGGTGGTTGACGAGGCCGACCGCATGGCCGACATGGGGTTTCTGCCTCAGGTCGAGTGGATCCTGCGTCACACCACGCGTCAACACCAGACCCTGCTGTTCAGCGCCACGCTCGACGGGGTGGTGGAGACGCTGGTGCAGCGCTACCAGACCGACCCCGTGTACCACGAGGTGGAGTCGCCCACGGTCACGGTTGATCAGATGACCCACTACTTCCTGCGGGTCCACCAGATGGATCGTGTCAAGGTCGCCGCCCGCATTGCCCGCAGTGTGGATCGCACCATCATGTTCGTAGCCACCAAGCGTGGAGCCGACCGACTGGCGGAGAAATTACGTGACGAGGGCGTGAGTGCGGCCGCCATCCACGGTGACCTACGACAGAGCGACCGGGAGAAGGCCCTAGCCGGTTTCGCCGCCGGGAAGGTGTCGGTGCTCGTGGCCACCGATGTGGCAGCCCGAGGCATCCACATCGACGACGTCGGCATGGTTGTCCACTGGGATCCGTCTGACGACCACAAGTCGTACCTGCACCGGTCGGGTCGAACGGCCCGAGCCGGGGGCACCGGGGTGGCCGTCACCTTGTTGCTGTGGGATCAGGAACTTGACGTTCGCCGACTCATGCGGCGCCTTGGCATCGACCAGGAGATCGTCGAGGTCTTCTCCAACGATCCCCGGCTTGATGAGCTCGGATCGTGGACCCCGGGACCGGGTCCCAAGGCGGCGGGCAAGCCCCGCCGGCGGTAGGTCCGCCGCAGCTCGCCCGGCTGATCTCGCGACGTCACTGCCCGCGGCGTTGATCTCCGGCACTTCCCCTCGGGCGTCTTCAACTTTGGGGACCGCGGCCAACCATGGCCTGATGCCGGAGCCGCCCTCCCGCGGGTAGACGCCAACCGGGGGTATCTCGCCCCAGCAGCGTCCCGGTGGCTAACCTCTCCTCTGTTACGAAGTCACATCTGGAGGCTGATCCCCATGTCCACGACATCGCGTCTCATGAGCGCCTTGGGCGCCGCTGCCCTCATTGGATCGGCCATTGCTGCCGTGCCATCGGGAGCCGGTGCCGGAGGCCCCGCGTACCGCATCACCGCCGGCGTCGAGGTCATTGAGGTGGTGGTAGTCGGAGGCCGAGGTGGCAACGCCGGGTCGTTCCTTTTCCAAGAGGGGGGAGTGGGCTGTCAGGTCACCGCATCGCTAACCGTGGCGACCGGGGACAGCGTGACCTGGCTTCTTGGCCGCCCCGGTCAGGACACCACGTTCGCCACGAACGAACAGCCCGGTGGCGTTGGCGGGGCAGGGGCCCGTCCGGGTGGTTTCGGTGGCGCTACCGAGCAGACATTCAGCAACAGTGCAACCCCCGGCCCCGGTGGGGGCGGCGCATCGTCACTGAGCCTCAACGGGGCGGAGCAGATCATCGCCGCTGGCGGTGCCGGTGGCAGTGCAACTACCGGTGGTGGAAGCGCCTGTTACGCGAACACGCCCGTAGGTAGCGATGGCTTTGGGACCGTACCCACGGCTGGTGGCGCATTCACCCCGACTGCCGGTGGGGTGGGAGGTCTCAGCAACGGTGGTTCTTCCACGCCGCCTCCCGGGACAGCCGGGCAGAGCTCAACCGGATCGCCCCCGGGCGCCGGTGGCACCGGCGGTCCAGGTCGCTTCGGCGGCAATGGCGGTGGCGGCGGTGGCGGCGGAATCTCCGGTGGCGGCGGTGGAGCTGGCCAGAACAGCTTTAACGGGACCAGCAACACTGGCGGAGCAGGCCTGAGTGGCGCTCCTGATGCACCCACCGGTGTGGCTCCGGCTCAATTTGGCGGTGGTCCGCGCTCCACAGGGTTGATCCTGATCCGTGAGGTTGACATCGACACGGCGACGCTGCCCGGCGGCACGACGGGGACCGCCTACTCGGCAACCCTTGACGCCACCCTCACTGAATACAGTGACAGTGCCATCGTCGTTTCGGCATCGGTGGCGGCCCTCACCGATGATGTCGTGTGGTCACTCGCCGACGGTTCGGCACCACTTCCGAGCGGCCTGACACTCGCCGGCGACGGGACGCTGTCGGGGACTCCGACCGCAACGGGGACGACCACCGTTACGCTCAGCGCCGAGGTCCTCGATGACTCCGGCAACGTTCGGGCACGCACGGTCGCCGATTTCGACATCGTCGTCTCCGATGGCCCCACGCCGACAACGGAACCGACACCGACCTCGACCACTGAGGCGGCGCCGAGCACCACGGTGCCGGGCGGGTCGGGCACCCTCCCAGCCACCGGCGCTGGCGGAGTGGCACCGCTCGTGGCCGCCGGTCTGGCACTCGCCGGATCGGGCGTCGGCCTCGGCTGGGTGGCCCGACGCCGCCGCAGCTGACCGCAGGAACAGATGCCCCGGGGGTTCTGCCCCCGGGGTGTTCCCCGCCCTACTTGACCCCCGGGTCATTGACGTAGTGCACTAGAGGAGACATTAGGAGTGGCCCGGGTTACCGGGTCCGGCAACCTGGGACGGACACCCAAGGTGCCTCCCGCCTCGGCGGGGATGTGGCCGGTCATCCGGCAACGAAGTGTCCGGCAGGTACGTCCTGTCGAACCGGCAACTTGGTGTCCACCCTTCGACGACACCCATGAGCCCACACGAACCTTCGGCTACGAGCGATCAGCCTCCGGTACCCCCGGTGCCCTTCAGCGATGCCACGTTCGCGCCCAGTGGAGCGTGGCAACCCGGTGACCCCGCGGGGCGCCGCCAGTTCGTGGAAGTTGCCAACCCGTCTCGGCCGTTCGCTCTGGAGGGTGGCGGTGCCCTTGGGTCGGTGACGATGGCCTATGAGACGTGGGGTGAGTTGTCCTCGACGGCCGACAACGCCGTGCTCGTGTGTCACGCCCTCACCGGTGACAGCCACGCCGCCGGTGGTATCGGTCAGGGACATCCAACGCCCGGGTGGTGGGACGACCTGATCGGCCCGGGGCGGGCTATCGACACCAACGAGTGGTTCGTAGTGTGCATCAACGATCTTGGCGGCTGTCAGGGCTCAACCGGGCCGGCATCCATCAACCCGGCTACCGGCAACCCCTATGGCAGCGGCTTCGGGGTCGTGACCATGCGCGACATCGTTCGTGCCCAACGCAGTGTCGCCGACAATCTCGGTATTGAGGCGTGGGCGGCCGTCATCGGCGGTTCCATGGGGGGCATGGTCGCACTCGAGTGGGCCGTGATGTTCCCCGAGCGGGTGCGCGGTCTCGCCGCCATTGCCACCACCGCGGCCGCCTCCGCCCTCCAGATTGCCTGGAGTGCCGTGGAGCGTCGGGCCATCGCCTTTGATCCGGGATGGGCGGGAGGCGATTACTACGACGCGCCTGCGGGAACGGGCCCCCATCGGGGTCTCGCCCTCGCCCGCCAGATCGCCCAGGTCACCTACCGCACCGGTCCGCTGTTCGACCAGCGTTTCGGCCGGTCCACGGTGGACCCCATGGACGAAGGCCTCAGCCAGTGGCAGCGCTTCGACATTGAGGGTTATCTCGACCACCACGGCACCAAACTCGTGCGTCGTTTCGACGCCAACTCGTACCTAGTGCTGTCCAAGGCCATGGACCTCCACGACGTCGGCCGGGGTCGAGGTGGCATCGAGGCAGCACTGGCGCGCGTGTCGGCCCGATGTCTCATCGGTTCGATCGACTCGGACCTGTTGTATCCACCGAGTGAACAGGACGAACTTGTCAATGGACTGTCGGCGGGGGGCGCAACCTGTCGTGCGTTCACCATTGCGAGCCCGCACGGTCACGACGCGTTCTTGTTGGAACCCGACCAGGTGGGCCCGGCGCTCACCGGACTCCTCGACGAGGTTGGCAACGATGGCTGAGACCACTCCCGATCCCGAAACTACGGCGGTCACTGCCGGTCGATCAGGTGATGACGGGGCGCTCGCCCCCACCATCTGGGAGACCACGACGTTCACCTCTCCTGACGTGGCCGCCGCCCGGGCGGCGGCGACCTCAACGACCGAGTCGCGCTTCTACTCCCGCAATGGCAACCCCACCGTGGCCGCCTTCGAAGAGGCGGTGGCTGAACTCGAAGGGGCCGAGGCGGCCCGGGCATTCGCCTCGGGGATGGGTGCGCTCTCAGCAGTCGTGCTCGCCTTCTGCTCGTCAGGCGATCACCTCGTGGCCCAGTACCAGCTGTATGGCGGCACCGCTCAGTTGCTCGGGGCGGTGTGTCCCCGTTTCGGTATCGACGTCACGTTCGTCGACGGCACCGAACCGGGAGCGTTCGCCGCTGCCGTGCAGCCCGGCCGCACGGTGCTGGTGCTGGCCGAGACCCCGGCAAACCCCGCGCTCGACATCGTGGACCTCGATGCCCTTGGCGCTATCAAGGGACCCATCACCGTGGTGGATTCCACCTTCGCCACCCCCCTCGGTCAGCGGCCCCTCGACCATGGGGTGGATCTGGTGGTGCACTCGGCGACCAAGGCCATCGCTGGTCACAACGACGCCACCTTGGGAGTGGTGGCCGGCGAGCGCGAACTCATCGACTGGCTGTGGGGGTTCGCCGTGATCCACGGCGCTTCCGCCTCACCCCACGACGCTGCCAACGGACTGCGGGGCCTACGCACGCTCGCCGTGCGCCTCGAGCGTCAGGCGAGCACCGCCCAGCGTCTCGCCGAGACCCTCGTCGCCCACCCCCGGGTGTCCAATGTGCGCTACCCAGGTCTGCCCAGCCACCGCGGGCATGACCTCGCCGCCGCCCAGATGCGCAACTTCGGTGGGCTGCTCAGCTTCGACGTTGACGGCGACGGGGCCGCCGTGGGGTTCATTGAACGGCTGGCGCTGGTGCGCATCGCCACCTCACTCGGCGGACCCGAGACGCTCGCCACCCACCCGGTGTCGACCACCCACCATCACCTCAACGCCGACGGCCGGGTCCGTCTCGGCATCAGTGACGCCACCGTCCGCCTGTCGGTGGGCCTCGAACATCCTGACGACGTCATCGCCGACGTGGTGTCCGCCCTCGGGTGAATCGTGCCCGAACTCATTGAGGTCGACATCTACCGTCGGGCTGCCGCCCGACTGCGCGGGGCCACCATCGACCGCGTTGAGGTCGTCGACCCGCGGTTCGTGCGTCCCGCCGGGGGAGCAGCCCGTCTCCGCCGGGCGTTGAAGGGACGCAAACTCGGTGAGCCGCAACGGACGGGGAAACTCCTCGTGCTGCCCACCGATGGGGCGTCGCTCGGGATGCGCTTTGGGATGACCGGCGTGTTGGGTATCGACGGCGACGACACACTCGAAGAACTCTTCTACGGCCCGTCCCGACAGAACCCGGCGTGGATCCGTCTGCGCATCCACACTGCTGCTGGGATTCTCTACGTCCGTGACCCGCGCATCCTCGGGTCAGTAGAACTCGATCCTGACGTGTCGCGTCTCGGACCTGACGCCCTCGCCATAACCCCGACACAGTTGCGGGACGCCCTCGACGGGTCCGCTGCGGCGCTCAAGGCCCGTCTCATGGACCAACAGCGAATCGCCGGCGTGGGGAACCTGATCGCCGATGAGGTGTTGTGGCGGGCCGGGCTTGCCCCGGGTCGGCCCGCCGGGTCACTGGACGCCAACGACCACTGCCGACTGCACCGGCACCTGCGGCGCACCCTCGATGACCTGATCGCTGCCGGGGGCTCCCACCTCGGCACCATGACCGCTCACCGTCACCCCGGTGGCCGGTGCCCCAGAGACGGTGCCGAACTGCGGCGGTCGACCGTGGGTGGGCGCACCTCGTGGTGGTGTCCCCGTCATCAGGTCACGGTCCCGGCAACCTCAGCCCGCCGGGCGAGGACCCGATGAGCGCAGGGCAAAGTACGCTCTCCGCCGTGCCACGACACTGCCACCGAGCGCCAAGGGGACGATCACGGTTCCATCTGCTGATGGTGTGTGGCGTTGCCGCGTCGGTTGGGCTCGGGGTCGTGGTGGCGGGTGCTGCCGGGGCCCAACCCGATCCGGTGGAGACCTCAACGTCGACCACCTCGACGACTGAAGCCACGACCACGTCGACAACTGAGCCGTCGACCACAACGACTGAAGCACCCACGACCACGGTGCCGCCCGACCCCGAACCGACTTCGCCGCCCACCACCGCTCCGGCTCCGACCACGACGGTGGTGGTGCCCACAACCGAAGCCGAGGTCGGCCGGGTCGTGACCGAGGGGACGGTGCTCCGTCCCGCCACCGGTCAGGGTGGGGGAGCAGGTAACGACGCTGGCGGGGCGGTGGCGGCCACGACGTCGGGCGGCTGGTTCACCCCGGCCAACCAGGTGCGTATGGCGGTCGCCACTCTCGTGGCCCTCGGTGTGGTCATGGCCGTGCTCACCTTCGCCTACTGGCGTCACACTCGCCCCGATTCGGTGCCCCCGCTCGGAGGGGTAGAAGGCGACGATGATCCGGCGTCGACGGTGTTGAGC
>JALRFT010000277.1 GCA_023261915.1 Acidimicrobiales bacterium
GCCATGACCCCCTCGATCAGACTCACGAGCTCGGCCCGGGCGGCATCCCGCCGTTGGAAGCTCTCGATATCGGCGTAGGGGTCGACGAAGGCGACGGCATCCGTACCGCGCTCAAGGTCGTGGAAAAGTTCGGCATAACGAACATCGAGTTCCTCCCGGAACCGGCGACCGATGAGGCACGCCGAGGAGGTGTAGATGAACAACTCGGCCGTGAAATCAAGCAGATCGATCTCACCGGACTCTCCGAGGCCAGCCGCCATCCGATCGACCTCGTTCGTGATCGTCTCGGCATGTCCACGCATGAACTTGTCACGCAGGGACTGATTGTGGAGCATCTCGCGCCGGCGCTCAGGTGAGGCATCAAAGACAATGCCTTCACCAAACACCGGAGTCATGAACGGGTATGCCTCCCCTTGGTCGAGATCCTCATCAGCCGCCCGGAAGAAGGTCTCATTGGCCTCGGCGCCGGTGAGCAGCACGACGTCACGATCGGCGAGTCGGAACTCCCCAACATCACCGCACTCGTTGCGGACCCGCCACATGAGACCGATGGGGTCGTGACGCAGTTCTTCGAGGTGACCGGTCTCCCCGACACCACCCGACACCTTCAGAGGTTGTACCGAACCGGTCGTCGTCATCGGGGCTCCACTGTCATGGGCATGTGGGACATGCCACGGACGTTGATCGAGTGCACCCGCCGGGTGCGGTCGGCATCAATGTCGTAGTCACTCACCGCTGACACGATTTCTTCGAGGACCACCCGAGTCTCGAGTCGGGCGAGGGACGCCCCGAGGCAGAAATGCCGACCGAAGCCGAAACTGAGGATGTTGGCGTTTTCGGGTCGCGAGATGTCGAACATATCGGGGTTTGAGAACACCCGAGGGTCACGATTGCCGGCGCCGACGAGCAGCAGCACCCGATCACCCGAGGCAATGGTTCCGCCGTGGAGATGGAGATCCGTGGTTGCGGTGCGGGCCAGACCCTGGCTGGAAGCGTCGTAGCGGAGCGTCTCCTCCACCCAGTCAGCTACCCGTGTCGGGTCGTCCCAGACGAGGCGCCGCTGGTCAGGGTTTCTCCACGCCCACCACAGGGCGTGACCCAGCAGTTTCGTCGTCGTCTCGTTGCCTGCCACCCCCATCAGAAACAAGAACCCGATGATGTCGTTGTCGTTGAGACGGGCTCCATCGATTTCGGCGTCACACAGCGCTGACGCCAGATCGTCACCGGGGTTCATCCGGCGGTCGGCCAACAGGTCGGCGTAGTAGGTGATGAGGCCGAACGCCGCCTCAATACCCTCGGGCGGCACGTCGTGGACACCTTCTTCACGGTGCACCACGAGGTCGCTCAATCGACGGATCTCGTCACGATCGGCGACGGGAACGCCGATGAGTTCGCTGATGACGTCCATCGGAATCTTCCCGGCGAGATCCCCAATGGCGTCGAACGACCCGCTCTCAACGAGCGGGCCGACATAGGACCGGGTGATTTCGCGGATGCGCGGTTCGAGGTCAAGGACCCGCCGGGGCGTGAAACCTTTGGACACCAGTGCCCGCATGTGCCCGTGTCGGGGTGGATCCATGGCGAGAAAGGACATGGTGCGGTGGGCGTCGGGGGTCGTGGCCAGAGGGTCGAGTGACACTCCGTGTGACGACGACAGTTCCTCGGAGTTGCGGAAACCCTGTTGAACGTCGGCGTGACGCGACAGCGCCCAGAACCCCCTCTCGTCATTGCGATACAGCGGGGCCTCCTCCCGAAGACGCTCATAGGTCGGGTAGGGATCCTCGTGCATGGCGTAGGCGTATGGGTCGTACTCAACGGGTCCGAGGTCGCCAGCCACGTCACGCATGGGCCGACTCCTCGGTCGAGAATCGGCTACCGGTACGTCGGAACTCGAAAGCGGCACCGGTGGAAAACGCCGTCAGGGTCACCTCATCGTCGACGGGGTGCGCAACGTCGCCCAGGGTGAAGCGCCACGCCGCCTGGGCGCCACCGGTGATGGGGTCGACAGCGGGATCGACTGGTGCAACTTCCCAGCGTGCGTCGAGCGCCCGAGCAATGGCCGCCAACGGCTGGGACTCCCCCGCACTAAGCAGGGACCCCCATCCGGGCGCCAGTGACTCCGTCGTGGCCGCGCTCGACCAGATACCGGCGAGCACCGACCCGTCACGGGTGATCCCAACCCGCCAGTCGAGGTAGCTGCGCGGGCGGAACGCGGGATGCAGCTCAAGCAGGGTCA
>JALRFT010000285.1 GCA_023261915.1 Acidimicrobiales bacterium
GGGGCGGTGAAGGCCGGGTCATAGGGGAGCGAGGGATCACACGTCACGCCGTAGTAGTTCTGTACCCGCCGTTCGGTGGGCAGACCGTTGTCGTCCCAACCCATCGGGTAAAAGACCTCTTTGCCGCGCATGCGTTGGAACCGGGCCACGGTGTCGGTGTGGGTGTAGGAGAAGATGT
Organism: Acidimicrobiales bacterium; assembly: GCA_023261915.1. Lineage (GTDB taxonomy): Bacteria > Actinomycetota > Acidimicrobiia > Acidimicrobiales > Acidimicrobilacustridaceae > M30B73. The sequence goes on from JALRFT010000285.1 coordinate 179, forward strand.
GCCCGACGTGCAGTGACCCCGACGCCGTCGGTGGCGGCGTGTCGATCGAGTACACCTGTTCCCGGGTTTTCGACCGGTCGAACCGGTAGGTGTCGTTGTTCTCCCACTGCCCGCCCCAGCGTTGCTCGAGGCCTTCGAGCGCCGGCTTGTCAGGCACCGTCCACGCAGTGCGAGGTTCGAGGCCGGCAGCGGCAGTGAGGGGGGAATCAGCAGCGGTTGACATTGGGGGCGAGGCTAGCGAACCCCTGCCCCGGTCTCCGTAACCGCCAAACAGGTAGTGTCCGAGTTATGCGCCCTAACCGGATCCTCGCCACTTCAATCGCCGCAGTAGTCGCCCTCGCCGTGCTGGCCGTCCCGACCACCTCGGAGGCTGGAAGGCGGCCGGTGCTCACCGTTGATCCTGCCAGCGGTCCGCCCGGGACTGTGGTGTCGATCTCGGGGTTCGCCTCCAACGAATGCGTTGTGTCTCCACCAGGTGCGCCACTGCCCCGAATTCTTGGTGTGGTCGTGCGGTTCAGTCAGGGTGGTTCTGTGCCCGATGTGATCAGCGGACCCGGACCCACGGCCGAGGCGGGTGCCACGATTTCTGCCGATGCACTCCCCGGGCCGGCGACGCTGAGCGTGTATTGCTGGGAAGAGGAGGTCGATTCAACCCTCCGTGACGATTTCCTCGACGACATCGACTTCACCGTGACGAGTGCTCCGTCCCCGACGTCCTCTTCATCGACCACGACTTCGGTGCCCGATACTCCGAGCGCCCAGCCGCGCTTCACGGGCTGAGCCACCCCGCCCCGGGGGACGGCCACGGGTAGCCTCTCAGCGTGCTGCGACTGTTCGACACCGCCTCGGGTGAGGTGCGCCCTCTGCGCCAGCGGCGTGCAGGCCAGGTGTCGATGTACGTCTGCGGTCCCACGGTCTACGGTCCGCCCCATCTCGGCCACGGACGGTTCTCACTCGTTTTCGATGTCCTGCGTCGGTACCTCGTGTGGTGTGGCAACGACGTGGTGTACGTCTCCAACATCACGGACGTCGACGACAAGATCATCGATCGTGCCGCCCGGGAAGGTTCGACCCCGGAGGCAGTGGCGCGCCACTGGGAGCAGGTCTGGTGGGAGGCCATGGACCGCATCTCGGTGCAGCGACCCACCGACGATCCGCACGCCACGGCGTACATCGATGACATGGTGCGTCTCGTTGGCGACCTCATTGACCGTGGCGCGGCCTACCTGCTCGACGACGGTGTCTACTTCGACACTTCTTCAGTTGGCGATTACGGGTTGCTGGCCCGCCAGGACCTTGACTCATTGCGGGCCGGGGCGCGGGTGGACGTTGACGACGCCAAGCGATCTCCGACCGACTTCGCCTTATGGAAGTTCGCCAAGCCAGGTGAACCGGCGTGGGATTCACCGTGGGGTCCGGGTCGGCCGGGGTGGCACACCGAGTGCGTGGTCATGAGTCTCGACCTGCTCGGTCCTGGCTTTGACCTTCACGGCGGTGGCCAGGATCTGGCCTTCCCTCATCACGAGAATGAGCGTGCCCAGGCCGTGGCCGCCGAGAAGGCCTTCGCCGGTCACTGGATGCACAACGGCTTCGTCGAGGTGGCTGGGGAGAAGATGTCGAAGTCCCTCGGCAACTTCACCGATCTCGGTGACCTCTGCGATCGCTACGACCCCCGGGCGTACCGTCTGTTGGTCCTGCGCAGCCACTACCGCTCGCCCATGGAGGTCAGCGACACCTCGGCCGGTGACGCGTCCCGGGCGCTCGAACGACTCGACGCTTTCGCCCGCAGGGTCGCCGAGGTGGTTGACGACGCCACGGTGGCCGACGCACCGGCGTTGGCGGCATTCAGAGACCTCATGGACGATGACCTTGATACACCGGGTGTGATGGATCTGGTGTTCACCTCGGTGCGACAGGTGAATGCACTCCTTGACGAGGGTGACCGATCGGCGGCCGGGCCATTGGCCGCAGCGGTGCTCGAGATCTGCTCGGCGGTCGGACTTGAGCTGCACGCCGTGTCCGACGGCGACGTACCGGACGAACTTGTGGCCCTTGCCCGTCAGCGCGACGAGGCGCGCGCCGCTCGTGATTTCGCATTGGCTGACGCCCTCCGCGACCAGATCCAAGACGCCGGGTGGATCGTGGAGGACACGCCGTCAGGCACAGGAATTCGGCGACCATAAAGGTCGCCTATGAGTGGCAGGGCCAGAGGGTGGCGACTATCGTCGGGCTTGTTACCCTTCGGTAACTTCATCGCTTCACTGTTCCTGCTGACCATCCAGGAGTCCTGATGTCCGAGTTCTCGCTCCACCTCTCCGATGACCAGATCCAACTCCAAGACTGGGTGCACCAGTTCGCCGCCGACGTCATCCGCCCGGCCGCCGAGGAGTGGGATGAGCGGGAGGAATTCCCGTGGCCCATCGTGCAGGAGGCCGCCAAGATTGGTTTGTACGGGTTCGACTTCATGGCCCAGATGATGATGGGGGACCAGTCGGGTCTCTCGCTGCCGGTGGCCATCGAAGAGATGTTCTGGGGGGACGCCGGTATTGGCCTCTCGATCTTTGGTTCCGGTCTCGCCGCCGCCGGCATTGCCGGATCGGGCACACCGGAGCAGACCATCGAATGGGTTCCCCAGTGCTACCAAGTTGTGGAACCGGCACAGGAAAGCCGATGCTGAGTTTTTGGGAGCTACAGTTGGATCGTTTAAACCGTTCCTCGATCATGGTGTGGTTCCAGAGGAAGTCTTGGACAGTTTTGTTGTGGATAGAGGATGTACATTTCTCGCCGGCATTCGTTTGCTGCAGCAGTTTGAGCATGCGTCTCTAGCCAAGTCTGCCACTGAAACGGTGCATAGGTTAAATTTGTTTGGAGTGAATCTTGGATTGCATGATTGTCATGGC
>JALRFT010000004.1 GCA_023261915.1 Acidimicrobiales bacterium
ATCATGACGTCGAACCTCGGCACGCAGGATCTGCGCAAGGCCAACATCGGGTTCTCCAAAGCCGACGAGGCCGGCAGCCGGCTGCGTATCAAGCGCATGGAGACGCCGCCGGACTACAAGGAACTCGAGAACGAGATCGCCCAGGCCCAGCAGGCCAAGAAGGACGCCGTCGAGGCGCAGGACTTCGAAGAGGCCGGGCGCCTGCGGGACCGGGAGAAGGAACTGCTCGCCCGCAAGGACGAGATGGAGACCGAGATCAAGCAGTCCGGCGTCGACCTCTTCGACGAGGTCGACGAGGAAGCCATCGCCGAGGTCCTCTCCATCTGGACGGGTATCCCGGTCTACAAGTTGACCGAGGAGGAGACGGCCAAGCTCCTGCGCATGGAAGAGGAACTGCACCGTCGGGTCATCGGCCAGGAGAACGCCATCAAGGCCGTCTCCCAGGCCATCCGCCGTACCCGTGCGGGCCTCAAGGATCCCAAGCGGCCGTCCGGTTCGTTCATCTTCTTGGGGCCGTCGGGTGTCGGCAAGACCGAGTTGGCCAAGACGCTCGCCGAGTTCCTGTTCGGTGACGAGCAGGCCCTCATCCAGCTCGACATGAGCGAGTACATGGAAAAGCACACGGTGAGCCGTCTCGTCGGGTCCCCTCCCGGGTACGTGGGGTACGAAGAGGGCGGTCAGCTGACCGAGGCGGTGCGGCGCAAGCCTTTCAGTGTCGTGCTCTTCGACGAGATCGAAAAGGCCCACCCCGACGTGTTCAACACGTTGCTGCAGATCCTCGAAGAAGGCCGTCTCACTGACAGCCAGGGTCGTTCCGTGGACTTCCGCAACACGGTGTTGATCATGACGTCGAACCTCGGCACGCAGGATCTGCGCAAGGCCAACATCGGGTTCTCCAAGGCCGACGAGGCCGTCTCCTATGAGAAGATGAAGGAGAAGGTCAACGAAGCCCTCAAGGCCCACTTCCGGCCTGAGTTCCTGAACCGGATCGACGAGACGATCGTGTTCCACGAACTGTCCAAGGACGAGGTCATCCGCATCGTGGACCTCATGATCGTCCGGGTCACCAACCAGCTCCGCAGCCAAGGTGTCGGTCTCGAACTGTCCCAGGCGGCCAAGGTGCTGCTCGCCGATCGGGGCTACGACCCGACACTCGGGGCACGACCGCTGCGTCGGGCCATCCAGCGACTCGTTGAAGACCCGATGTCGGAACGACTCCTGTGGAAGGAGTTCCGTGCCGGTCAGACGATCCACGTCGATGCCGAGCCGGACCCCGAGACGGGAGAACGGGTCATCACGTTCACGGCCGTGGAGGGCTTCGAGCCGCCCCCGGTCAGCGAACCGGCCGCTGCCGGCGCCGAGTGAACCCGGCCCGGTGACGGGCACGTTGATGGCCAGGGTGGCGGGCGTGGTCCTTGCCGGCCTCGCCGTCGTGGCGCTGGGAACGGCTTGTCAGATGAACGTCGACGTCACCGTGGACGCTACGGCCGCCGGGTCCGGTTCGGTGCAGGTGGCCGTGGGTTTCGACGAAGCAGCGTTGGCGCGACTCGGTGACCCGGCCACAGCCCTTGCCGTCGACGATCTGGCGGCGGCGGGCTGGGTGATCGATCCCATTGCCGTCTCGCCCGAGGGCATGACGCGGATCGTGGTTACCAAGGCCTTCGACGATCCGGCAGGGCTGACCACGACCATCAACGAGGTGGCCGGCCCCGACGGACCATTCGCCGGAACATCGCTCGCCGTCACCGGCGAAACGTTTACCTACCTCACGACCCTCACCGGTTCGGTCGACCTCTCCGCCGGGCTCGCCCCCTACACCGACCCCGAGCTCGACGCCGTGGCCGACGGTGTCCCCCTTGCCGGACTACCCGCCGCCATCGAAGCGGCCGAGGGACGCCCCGTGGCCGAGATGGTCGATGTCAGTGTCATCTGGCGCCTCGACGGCAACGAGGTGCGGGTCACACCCGTGCTCGGTACACCTGCCCAGCCGCCGACGGTGCTCACCGACGAACGGCCCCGGGTGGAGCGGCGGATCATGCTGGCCGCAGCGGTGGTCGTGGTGACTGCAGCCGTCGTGGGGCTCGTCCACCTCGTGGTGGCCCGAGGTCGCCGGACACCGTCGGCGCCTGTCGCACCCACGCCGTAGTCTGCGGCCATGGCCCGCGTCCGCACCGTCCACCGCTGCCAGGAGTGCGGGGCCACCACACCGCGCTGGCAGGGCCGCTGTCCGTCATGCGAGGCGTGGAACACGCTGGTCGAGGAGATCGAGACCCCGCCGCCGGCCGCGGTGCTCGCGTCAAAAGCGGCAAACACCCTGCGGGCCTATCAGTCTGACCTGCGCCAAGTTGCGGGGTATTTGGCTGAAACAGGGCACAGCCACCTGGTGCGCCCTGAACCTGGAAACACCGCCAGGTGGCACCTGGTCGCCCCTAT
>JALRFT010000012.1 GCA_023261915.1 Acidimicrobiales bacterium
AAGTCGACGCCGGAGGTGACCCCGCGGCTCGCCACAGGAACGCCGCCATCTGGGCGCGGGTCACGACGTCACCCGGCGCATAGGGATTGTTGGCGGTGATGCCGGTTACCTTCAACCAGCACGCTCCCTGACGGGCGTAGACGGGGATCGACGCCGCGTCGCTGAAACCGCACGAACTCACCGCCGGTGGTGACCCGGCAGCCCGCCACAGGAACGCCGCCATCTGGGCGCGGGTCACGACGGCGTCCGGCGCGTACGGATCATTCTCCGTAATGCCATTGGCCTTCAACCAGCAAGCCCCCACCCGGGCGTAGTCGGGGATGGCGTCCTCATCAGTGAAGCCGCACGAGGCGGTCGAGTCGGGGGCGAGACGGATCTTGGTCATCTGGACGGGGGCGGTGAGCAGGGCGACATACGCCTGGGTAGCGTCCGCCACCATCGATGCGGGGCTGACCTCTCCGGCGTTGAGGGTGAGGACGCTGAGTCGGGTCATGTCCGACAGTCGGACCTTCACGATCTTGGCGGGGCCGCTGAACAGTCCGAAGTAGCCGTAGGTGCCGTCGGTGGTCGCCGAGATGATCTGGTCCTCCCCGCTGTTGAGTGTGAGGGACCCGACACGGGTCATGTCCGACATGCGGACCTTGACGATGCGGCCGGGGAGGGTGCTGGTCCCGACGTAGGCGTGGGTTCCGTCGGTGACGACCTCGGTCACGAAGTCCTCACCACTTTGGAGCGTCAACGCATCGACCCGCGTCATGTCCGACAGGCGAACCTTGACCAGACGGCCCGTCTGGGAGGAGGTCCCGAAGTATCCGAAGGTACCGTCGTTCACCGCCGAGGCGAGGTTGCTGTCACCGGGGTTGAGGGTGACCGCGCCCACACGGGTCATGTTCGACAGGCGAACCTTGACGACCCGGCCCGGTGCCGTCTCGGTGCCGAAGTATCCGAAGGTGCCGTCGGTCGTCGCGGCGTTGGCGACGTTCTCACCCGGCTCAAAGGTCACGGCCGCCACCCGGGTCATGTCTGACAGGCGCACCTTGATCACACTGGCGGGTGACGTCCGGGTGGCGAAGTAGCCGTAGGTGCCGTCACTCACGGCCGACACCGGAGCATTCTCCCCGGCATTGAGTGTGACCCCCCCGACGCGGGCCATGTCCGACAGTCGGACCTTGAGGATGCGAGCGGGGGAGGTGAACGTTGCCACGTAGGCGTGGACGCCATCGGTGATCTGTGTCGTGGCGTTGTCCTCACCCGACAGTCCGGTGGATCCGGTGATGCGCTGAGGTTGGGTGGGGGCAGGCGCTGAACCGGCGGGGGCGACGGTCAGGGCGACGAGGGCAACACCAGCGAGAAACGCTCCGAATATCCGACGTTGCTTGCGCACCATGGTGTCCCCCGCCAGCGCCACTTCCCGAGATGTTCGGGTGGTCCCTGGTGAATGACGCCAACTGTATCCCGGGGGTTCCATGCCCTCACAGCGCCCCACCGCGGCGACCGAATCCCGGTCGGGACCAAGGTCAGCTGGTCAACCCGTGAACGCAGGAACCACGACGTCGGGGGAGGAAGGGGTCGTGGTCGTTGTCGTGGGTGCCGGTGGTTCCGGCCCGGTCAGCAGCATCGCCAGCGACAACTCCAGTTCCAACTCTTCGTCGAGGCTGTACCGATACCTCTCACCCACGGCAAAACACCAGTCCGGCGAGACGCACGAGACAGATTCGAGTCGGTCCGAGTCCAGCCCCGCTGAGACCGGGGGCAGAACCTCGGTCCATTCAGATCCATCCCACACCAGGATCCGTGCCGCGTCGCCGCCACTCTCTCGCAGGATGTCTCCGACGGCGACACAGGAGTCAGGCGCCAGACACGCCACTTCGGAGAGTTGGGATTCGGACCCGCCGCCACCGGGAATTGCCCCCACCGACCACGAGGTGCCATCCCAGACAAGCAAGAACGGTGATGGGGCACTCGCGTCGAGGTTGCCCACCCCGAAACATGATGATGGCGACGTACACGACACCGACAGGAAGCGGTTCGGGACACCCGGGACGGCGACGGGTACCGGCACCGCGCTCCACGTCGCACCGTTCCACAGCGCAGCCATGGGCTGGTTCACAGTGTTGAGGTCGTGGTAACCCACGGCGGTACACCACGAATCAGAAACGCATGACACGGAGAACAAGGCGTTGTACCCCGACGGGCTCTCATTCGGCGTCGGTTGGATGGCCCATGTGGTCCCGTCCCATGTCAGCCCCAGGGTCTGAAAAGTTCCTACCTGGACCTGACCAACCGTCACGCAGGCGGTCTCTGACACACAGGACACCGAGCGCAGAAGTGTCCAGCCACTAGCGGCGGGACTCGCCGCACGAGTCCACGCATTGCCATCGAAGACAAGGATGACCGTCTGACTGGAGCCGTAGTCTTCCGCGAAACCGACGGCGACACAGAAGGTCTCCGACACACAGGACACCGACTCCAAGAGTGTGGTTACTCCCGCAGCAATCACCGGTACCGGCACCGACGTCCATTCGTTGCCGTCCCACGAGATGATCAGGGGCTGGAGGACCGTGTCTTCCCTGACCGATCCGACGGCGACACAGAAGGACTCGTCGACACACGACACCGAGAGAAGCTCCTGATTGGCTGTGGTGTTCGGGGTGGGGACGACCACGGCGGACTCAACCATGGCCGACGCAGAGGGGGCCGCCACACCGAGACCACCAACGGTCAACAGACAGGCAATGGCAACCGAAAAGCACTTCCTCATCGACCCTCCCCGGGCTCAGACATCCGCTGACGGCATTGCGGCCAGCACAGCAGCGCCCCTGAGACTACACCTCGGACCCTTTTCGACCGCCGCAGGGTTCTGGGAACCATCGGCCTCTCGGGCTGCACGAGCCAAACAACGTCGCCTCGTCAGCCAGTGACCGGTATCGATCACCTGGCGCCATCCGCGAGCTGACCGGCCCGCAACGGCAGGTTCGGACAGCTCAGGCGGTGGCGGGGTCGACGTCAGCAGGGTGGGCGGGTTGGGCTTCACCCTCCCCGTGACGGAGCAGGAACCATCCGAGAGCCGCAACGACGAAGACCACACCACCGAGGATGAGGAAGGTGGTCTGGAACGCACTGCCGTAGGAGACGACGGCATCAGAGAGCGCTTCTTGACCGAGGGCCGTGTCGGGACGCGTCCCCGAGGCTGCGTAGGTCGTCACGGCGTCCATGCCGGTGGAGAGCTGGTTGGCGGGCACGCCGGAGGCCTCGAGCCGGGCAAAGGTGCCGCCCGAAGTGAGGCGGTCGATCATCACCGCCGAGAGCGAGAACCCCAGCGTGTAGAAGAACTGGCCGAACGTGGTCCGCGAACTCGACACCGGACCCAGATACTTCGGCGGCGCCTGACGCAGCACGAGGTTGCCGAACGCCACCGAGGCCACCACGACACCAGCACCGGTCACGATCAGTCCGGGGACGAACCCGATGAGACCGGTGGATTCGTGGAACACGGCGAGGAGTGCGAACCCGACGGCCGTCATCACACCGCCGGTGATGCCCGCCGCCCGGTTGGAAACACCC
>JALRFT010000248.1 GCA_023261915.1 Acidimicrobiales bacterium
GGTCATCATGTGCATGAACCCGAAAGCGGCGAGGGCAAGGCCCTCCACCATGATCTGCATGCCTAGGTAGGTCATGTCCCATCGGCTGTCGCTGATGATGTCATCGAGCAGCATCTTGAGGTGGGCGTTGATCGGGTAGTACCCGGTCAGCTTGGTGTCGAGGTACTTGGCGAACACCTCAACGTGGCGGGCCTCATCCACGACCTGCGTGGCGGCGTAGTACTTGGCATCGATCCACGGCACGGTTTCCACGATCTTGGCCGTACACAAAAGGGCGCCTTGCTCGCCGTGCATGAACTGACTGAGCCGCCAGTTGAGCGACTCGAGTCCGAGTTGCTCCCACTCCTTGTCACCGAACTTCTCGAACGGCGACCCGGGGGCGGTCGCCATTGCGGCCAGCGGACCGGCAGCGGCGGCTCCGTCCTGCATGGCCATGAGCACCTTGGTGGGGTCGACCTCGATGGACCAGTCAAGATCGGTCTCACCGTTCCATTGGGAGGTCTTGGCCTTCTCGTAGAGCTTGTTGAGCGCTGGGCGCGCCCCCTTCTCGTAGTCCCACGTGAAGATGGCGGCAGCGTTGTCACTGACGCTGTGAATCAACTCTTTGGTGTCGGTGTTGGACACCTCCATGATGGCCTCGAGGTCGTTGATGTCGGACCGGCCGAGGATCTCGGCGTCACTGCGGAACTCGGTGGTGTCAGTCATGGCTGTTCTCCTGTGTTGGCAGTTCTGGGTGGGATCAAGGTCTGGAAAGGGACGGTCACTGCTCTGCGTTGGGGACGACGGACGAGACGACTCGTGCAATGAGGCGCTGCCACTCCGCGGCGTCGGGCTGGGTTGAGCCCACGGCACCAAACAGCACCATGCCGAGGCCGACGGCGTGGGCGAAGTGAACGATGGCGGCGGTGTCAAGGTCAGCGTCGACGACTCCTGCCGCTTTGCCCTCGTCAATGAGTTGCGCGAGATGAGTGGCCCGCATGGCGAGGGCTTCCTGCAGCCAGAGGGCAACCTCGGGATCGCGGCGAGAAGCGGCGAAGGCCTCGAGCAGTAGTGCTCGGTTGAGGACCTCGCCCTGACCGATGAGCTGGTTGCCGACCAAGGCGAGAACATCGACAACCCGGCCCGTGCCATCAGCCTGGGCGAAGAGGCGGTCGAGCTCGTCGGTCCCCGAGGCGGCGATGGCCTCGGCAAGCAACTCTGCCTTGCCGGAGAAACGCGAGTAGATGGCGCCAGTGCTGAGTCCGGCACGTCGGGCAATTTCGGAGACGCCAGCCCCGTCATACCCGCGCTCGGCGAACACCTCAATGGCGGCGCGCACGAGTCGACTCGCCGTGTCCTCTCCCACGGCAGCCTCGGTGCCTTGGGAAAGCGGATCAACGACTGCAGCCGGTGAGGTAGCCATTACGGGGAGATAATAACGGTCATTATCATGATGTCAAGCGTTGATCCGGTCCGTGGAGCCACTCGTGTTCAATGCAGGTCAGCGAGAGGGATCTGAGGTCGGGCACCCAGATGGGAGATGACCTCCGCAGCGGCAAGACCCCCTAAGCGGGCACAATCAGCCAAGGACCTGCCCCGGACGAGTCCGAAGAGGAAGCCAGCGGCATAGAGGTCCCCGGCTCCCGTGGTGTCCACAACTGACTGCACCGGCTGGGCAGGGACCGTAACGACAGCCCCACTGGCGGGCACCACCACCGAGCCCTGCTCACTGCGGGTTAGGCAGGCAATCTCCACCATGCTTCCGACCGCGTCCACAGCGGCATCGAATGCCCTCCCCCCGACGAGGGCATTGATCTCAATCTCATTGGCGAACAGGATGTCGACGCTCTCGGTGACCAGTTCCAGGAACTCATCACGATGTCGCTCGACACAGAACGGGTCGGAAAGAGTGAAGGCCACCTTGCGGCCGGCGAGATGAGCGACCTCCATGGCGCGCCGGATTGCCGCCTTGGCGTCCGGAGCGTCCCACAGGTAGCCCTCGACATAGAGCACGGCCGAACCGACGACCAGATCCTCGTCAATATCGTGGGGTCCGAGAGTGGCTGAGACTCCCAGGAAGGTATTGAGCGTGCGTTGGGCATCGGGGGTGACGAGCACCATGCACCGGGCGGTGGCCGGTGAACCTTCGGGGGCGGGAGGCACGCCATAGTGAACCCCGGCACTCCGCAGGTCGTGAGCGAAGACCTCGCCAAGTTGGTCGGTGGCCACCTTGCCGATGAACGCCGGGTGGCCGCCGAAGCTGGCGATGCCAGCTGCGGTGTTGGCCGCCGATCCGCCCGAGACCTCGGTCCCCGGTCCCATGGCGGCATAGAGCGCGTGGGCAGCGGCGTCGTCGATGAGCTGCATCGTGCCCTTGACCAGACCGTGTTGATCAAGGAACGCCTCGGAGCAGGGGGCCAACACATCCACGATGGCGTTCCCGACACAGAGCACGTCATAAGGAGCGTTAGCCACGGGACTACCAGAGGTCATGGGGTTGTCGTTGGACGCCATGAGCGGTGAGGCTAGTCCCGTCCGCACCCCCGCCCCGGCGCACAATCAGTCGCCAACAACCCGTACGCTGGCCTTCGTGAGCAACGACCCGTACCGACTCGACCGCCGCGCCGTCCCCCATCACTACGACCTCCGGATCGAACCCGATGCCGACGAAGGCAGCTTCGCCGGAAGCGTGATCATCGAGCTCGATGTCGTGACTCCGTGTGATGCGCTCGTCTGTAACGCCGCCGACCTTGCGATCACTGACGCCTGGATCGAGACCCCGTCGGGTGACCGCCGGGCTGCCACCGTCAGTCTCATCCCCGATGCGGAGCGGATCTCCATCGATCCCGGCGAGACGCTCCACCCCGGTGCTCACCGCCTGCACCTTGCCTTCCGCGGCCGTCTCGATGGTCGCCTCCGCGGCCTCTATCGGTCGTCGTGGACTGGCGAGGACGGCAACCAACAGCATCTCGTCGTCACCCAGTTCGAACCCACCGATGCCCGCCGGGCATTTCCTTGCTGGGACGAACCCTCGTTCAAGGCCACCTTCGGCGTGACCCTGGTGGTACCCCACGGACACCTCGCCGTGTCCAACGCCGCCGAGATCGAGCGACGACAACTCACGTCAACGGAGGGAGCCGACCCCAAGGTAGAGGTCTGCTTCGCCAACACCATGGTGATGTCGACCTACCTCGTGGCCTTCGTCGTCGGGCCTCTCGAAGTCTCCGAGACCACCGATGCCGGAGGCGTGCCAGTGCGCATCGTGCACCGGCCGGGTATGGCACATCTCGCCAACTACGGCCGAGAGGTGTCGGCATTCTGCCTCGACTACTTCACCGACTACTACGGGATCCCCTACCCCGGAGACAAGCTCGACCTCATCGCCATTCCCGACTTCGCGTTCGGGGCCATGGAGAACCTTGGGTGTGTCACATTCCGCGAGGTTCTGCTCCTCGTCGACCCCGAGGAGGCCACCCAGCCCGAGCTCCAGAACGTCACCGACGTCATCGCCCATGAACTCGCCCACATGTGGTTCGGCGACCTCGTGACCATGGACTGGTGGGAAGGAATCTGGCTGAACGAGGCCTTCGCCACCTTCATGGAGATGGCGGCCACCGATGCCTACCGACCGGACTGGGACCGCTGGACGAGTTTCGGCGTCGCCCGCACTGCCGCCTTTGACGTCGATGCCCTTCGAGGCACGAGACCAGTCGAGTTCCCCGTGGTGTCACCCGACGAGGCCGAGGCCATGTTCGACATCCTCACCTACGAAAAGGGTGCAGCCGTGTTGCGGATGCTCGAGCAATGGCTCGGGCCCGATGGTTTCCGCGCTGGCATCCGCCGCTACCTAGCCCAGCACGCCTACGCCAATACCAAGACCTCCGACCTGTGGGACGCCCTCGAGGCGAGCACGGGCATGCCGGTCCGCCACATCGCCGAGTCATGGATCCTCCAGGGGGGTTTCCCCCTCGTCACCGTGGATCTGGTCAACGAGGGCCGCACCTTGCGGCTCGGGCAGGAACCGTTCGGGTACGCCGGAGACCTCGGGGAGGGTGAAAGCGAATCGGCCCCTGAGCCCCGACGCTGGCAGGTTCCGGTGATCGTGACCCAGAACGACGGGTCGATAACGACCGTCGAACGTGAGCTCATCACCGACTCGAGCCTCGACATCCAACTCGTGGAACCCGCCCGCTGGATCATCGCCAATACCGAAGGCACCGGCTTCTATCGGGTCGCCTACGCCCCCGATCTGCTCGACGCCCTCGTGGCCCGTGCCAGCAACGAACTCTCACCCCTTGAGCGGTACGGCATCATCGACGATGCCTGGGCCGCTGTCCTCGCGGGCCGAAAGTCCGCCGTGGACGTCCTCAGGTTGCTCCCTCGCTTTTCCGACGAGGACGATCTCACCGTGTGGCAAAGGGTGGTCGGGGTGCTCGACGCCATCGACCGCCTCGTCGACGATCCCGAGGCACTCATCCAGTGGCAGGGCACGGTAACCGCGCTCCTCACGCCTGCGTTCGATCGGCTCGGCACGACGGCCCGCCACGACGACGACGATCGGTCAAGGCAACTGCGCGGGACGCTCTTCACGGCCCTCGGAACGATTGCTGCGGACCCCGCCACCCGAATCCTCGCCCGGGATCTCTACGCAGCGGCCTGCGCCGCTCCCACGTCGGTTGACCCGGCGATGTCGGCTGCCGCCATCAGCGTGATCGCCTCGTCAGGTGGGCGCGAGGCCTACGACGATTTCGCGCACCGTGTCGCCGACGCCCCCACTCCCCAGGACGAAATGCGGCTGCTCACGGCACTCGCCGACTTCGAAGAACCTGAGCTGCTCGAGGAGACCATGACCATGTGTCTCGACGGGCGGGTGCGCACACAAAATGCTCCCTATCTCCTCCGGCGGGCGATGGCCAACAAGACCGGCGGGGCGAGGGCATGGTCATTTGTGGCGACCCACTGGGACACCATCAACCAGACATTCCCCACCAACTCGATCGCCCGCATGGTCGAAGGAATCCGGTATCTCGACCAACCCGAGATCGCCAGCCTCGTGTTCCGCTTCTTCGCCGATCACGAGGTCCCCCAAGGCGACCGACTTGTGGCCCAACACCTCGAGCGACTCGAGGTGGCCCTCGCACTTCGAGCCCGGTCCAGCGGCCCGCTCAACCACGAACTCGCCCGGCGCTGAACCACACCCGGGTCCGCCCGCTCACCCCTGCGGACACACCGCGTCTAAAGGGCTCCCCAACGCTGCTGGGCGGCGACGGTGAGATGCCGACGGGCTTCCCGTCGCATCCGGGCTTGTGCTGAACGCACCGAAAGCCGCTGGGCAGCGAAGGCGATGAGCACCACGAGGGCGAGGAATCCGAGACCGAGGAGATGGCTGACGTCGAGCAGGGACTGCACTGGGTCGACGCTGGTGGGCCACACGAAGGTCGATGCCGCAATGACGAGTACGAGGTAGGTCGGGCGCCAGCGGCCCAGACCGGTAGCAGCAAGGAGGGCGAGACCCGCAGGGAGGTACCACGGCCACACCACCGGTCCCAACAGCACGCTGACCACCATGGCAAGGCCGACGGCGCGAACCACGCCGATCTGGGGACTGCGCACGAGGAGCCACAGGCAGATCAGCCCGGCGGCCGCCAGGCCGAGGAACCGGAACAGCGCCAGCAGCGTGGAAGTCGAGACGTCGAGACCGACGAGTTGGGTCAGGTCGTTGGCCAGAAGGCCGAGCTTGGTCGACATCGAGAAGGTGGTGGTCACCGACGAGGTGTTTGACAAGGCCACGACCCAGCCGGCACCGATACCACCAGCAACAGAGAGCACAACGAGGAGTCCGCCCGCAGTGAGTCCGACACCGGCCGTGGCCGCCACCCGATCCTTGAGCCGCACGACCCGATCACCGAACCAGTTCCAGCCAATGAAGGCCAGAGCCACTCCGGCGGGGAGCTTTACGGCCACTGCCAGCGTGACGAGCAGGACCGAGAGGTACCTGCGGTGGGCCGCGAATGCTGCCATGCCGAGGGTGAGGAGTCCCATCATCAGCGAGTCGTTGTGACTCCCCCCGATCATGTGCAACAACACGAGTGGGCCTGCCACTCCAGCCACCAACGCCCCTGCGGCAGGCACACGATGACGGCGGGCGATCAGCACGACCCCCACGGCGGTCATGGCCACACCGGCCGTTGCTATCAGGCGCATCATCCACACAGAGGTCGACGGTGAGTTTCCCGTCGCCGTGACGACCAGTTCCGACAGCGCAATGGCCACCGGACCGTAGGGCGCAGGGGCGTCACGCCAGATGGGGTCAACGGCGCTGAGGAACGGCCCACGCGACAGCGCGTAGGGACCGACCTCGGTCGGATCGATTCCACGCGTCATCATTTCGCCCTGTGCCGCATAGCTGTATGCGTCGTTGCTGAGCATGGGAGTGCCGAGCACCGGTGGGATACACCACAGGACCAACACGACGACGGCCACGATCAGACGCACCTTGGGTGAGGTGGGCATACGTTCGGCGCGGCCAATCATCCCCACCCAACCGACCCACATGGCAATGAGTCCACCCACGAAGAGGATGGCGGCATGGAGACTGCTCTCGGGTGGATGAGCGATCCCGGGGATCGTCAGTCGCCACGTAGGTGCCGCGTTGCGCCAGACGGGCGCCGACGCTACGACCACGAGCACGCCTGCGAATCCAACCAGCGCGTAGAGGGCCGTCAGAGCGTGGGCCCGCCCTAGGCCCGCCGGCGGGAGAGACGGAGCAACAGCCTCAGATGAGGGTGCCTCGACGCCCTTGTGGGGGACGGCAGGAATGGAAACCTCTTCGGGTGGGGCCGGTCCGAGGAAAGCGGAGGCGAAGCCAGTGATTGAAGCACCGGCTCGCTGCAATGGGCGGAGGCGACCGACGCGGGAGGGTCCGCCATCATCAACCCGGATCTCACCCGGTGCGGTTGTCACATGCGCCTCAATCAGTGGAGTCGTTCGATACTCGGCGAGGGCCACCGACGTCCGCCGGTCTCCGCACCGGGCACCCTCGAAGGCAAAGGGTAGCCCCGCCACCACCCATCGTCACGGCTCTCTTCGGTTCGACCGGTTCAACTGTTGGGTCCGGGCCCGGGCACTCCCCACCTGCCGGAGGATGGCGGCCGCCGACGGGGTACCAGCCAGCTCGGAAAAGGGCACGGGCAGCCGTGTCACCCAGTTGGGCCTTGTGGCTGGGGTACCCGGAATGTTCTGTGGTTCCAGGGAGCCCACGAGATCGTCGAGCGAGACCATCACCGCTGCAGCCTCGCTCGCAGCCAACGCAGTGAGGAAGGCCCCGAGTAGAGGATGGGGATGCACACCGCTCTCGTCGTCCTCCCCGTCGCCACCAGGCCCATCGGGCAACCCGACCACTCCGAGTAGTGCACTGAGTGCCTCCACCTGTCGCCCCCGCGCACGGTGCTGGTCGGCAGCGTGGCGGACATCGAGCACTCCCGCATCCCGACGCTCGGTGATGTCGGTGGCCGAGCACCAGCCGGCGAATGTCGGGGTGTCATGCGTGTTGAGCGAAGCCAACGCGGTCGGCTGTGGGAGTCCAAAGCCCTCGGCGGCGTCTTCGGGCACCTCGAACTGCCCGACGTACATCCCGTGTAACCCATGCCGCCGCATCGCTTCGACAATCCCGGGGTCGACGGTCCCGAGATCTTCACCGACGACGGCCGCACCCCCGAAGGATGCCTCGATGCACACCACCGCAAGGAGTTCCTCAAGCGGCTGACGGACGTAGACGCCATCAAGGGGATCCATCCCGTCGGGAATCCAGAACAGTCGTTGGAGGCCCATGACATGGTCGAGCCGTAGGACTCGACTGATCGCCAGATGGGTGGCGAGCGCGGCGGAGAACTCCTCGTGTCCGTCGGCCGAACCTTCACCTGGCAGCACCGGTGGGAACCCCCAGTCCTGGCCATGGGGAAACATCCGATCTGGTGGCGCCCCCACCGTCACCCCGGAGGCGTACAAACTCTGCTCAGCCCACGTGTCAAACCCTTCGGCGTGTGCTCCGATGGCGAGGTCCAGATACAGCGCCTGACGACGCCCCCTGAACCCCGCGTCCAGATCATTGAGTTGGTCGCGGACCAACCATTGGCTGCAGGCCCAGAAACGAGCATCTGCGTCGTTGGGTTGCGCGGTCAGATGGCCGTCACGGGC
This sequence comes from Acidimicrobiales bacterium, assembly GCA_023261915.1. GTDB lineage: Bacteria > Actinomycetota > Acidimicrobiia > Acidimicrobiales > Acidimicrobilacustridaceae > M30B73. The sequence goes on from JALRFT010000248.1 coordinate 8,176, forward strand.
CGCCCTCGGCCAGTCGCGCCATCCCGAGCCGGTGCGTTCCACCTCGGCCCGGAAGCAGCCGTAGCGGACCACCTCAGGGTTCTCGTTGAGAAAGATGTCGAGTTGGCGGCGGAGGTCCTCATCGGCATCGACCTGTTGAGCGAGGTCGGCGAGCAGTGGACGCATCTGTCGCCACTGTGATCTCCGATCCCACGGCAATCCAGGCTCGAGCGTCACGCCGTTCCCTGTCGGCACCGTTGTGTCCCTACGTCCGACTCGCTGACGAGCCATCGAGACGTTGATCAGGCTCTCGTCCCAGTGCCGACGACTCACCGGCGAGTAGGGACTCGGTTCGAAGGGTTCATCGAGGAACGTCGACAAGAGCGGCAAGGTGCCGACCAGACCGGCCCCAAAGCCACCGGCCCATCGCCCCACGGTGTCGAGGGCGTCGAGACATACGGCCGTCGACTCACCCTCCCAGCACGACCAGACCGGAGCGAAAACTCCCCAGAGACGTCCTTGGTCGGGCAGAGGAGCGAGTCGCTCCGGTGCCACGAGTAGCAACGCGTGTTCCGCCCGGTCACCGACGCAAACCATCAGTCCATGCCGCCCAATGGGGACCGGGTCGCCGTCGAGTCGGATGACGGGCGCACCCGCAGTGGTCTCCACCTGCGTGGGCCACGTGCGATTCGACCACCCGATGTCTTCCACCCGCGGATCGAGGGCCACGGACACTTCAACTTGATCCCCGATCTGCACGCCGGGGCCGAGGGCGACAACGACCGGACCCGGAGACCAACTAACGACGACGGGAGGTACGAGTCGCTCCTCGAGTTCACCGAGCATCTCAACGGCCGCTCCCACGACCGCGTGTTCACCCTCACCAGGGCAACCGGCAAGAACCCCCGTCACGGCGAGCATGGCGTCGACGCCCGCCACACACTGGCGCCCGAAGGCATCGCGGTAGGCCGGGATCACCCCGAGACGTTCGGCCACGGAAGTGAGTGACTCGCTGATCACACCACGCCACCTCCCACGAGCCGATCGAGGGCGCGGAGGCCGATGGCGAGATGTCGAGGATCCCGGCGGGCGTGGTGGCCCAGCTCGTAGACCATACGGTCAGCGAGCACCACCGTGAGCAGTCTGGTGAAGGCCTCCGACTCGTCGGGCACGATCCCTGCGCCGCGAACCGTGGAGCGATAGGAGCGAAGCAGCTCAGCACACACTCGCCACCGCCACACTCCCCCTACGTTCAGGGCGTCGTCTGCGGCTTCGGCCCGGATGATGCCTCGGGTGACGAGCGCGTCGGCCCCAGCTCCAACGGCGAAGTCGAGGGAGCGCACGAGCCCGGCCACGTCAACGAGGGCCGGCCGTTTCAGACGTCGCTCACTGAGTGGTCGTGAGGGATCACCCTCGAAATCCAAGAAGATCCAGTCCCGGCCACTGAGGAGTACCTGCCCGAGGTGCAGGTCCCCATGGACCCGGATCCGCTGCGCAACGAACTGCTCCGATCGCAGAACCTCGTAGCACTCCTCGAGTGCGGCCGATCGAGCCACCACGTGATCGACGAGACCGTGCATCTCCGGTGGCAGTTCCCGGCGCACGGCGACCATCTCATCCATGGTGGGCCTGATTCTCGAGCGCATCGACTGGTAGAGCGAACGTTGCCAGAGGGCGGTGAACCGCTCGGGGGCAAAGTCAGGCTCGGTCCCCGCCGCCAGACAGAGGTGCAGTTCCCCGAGTCGTGCCCCCATTCGTGCGGCGCCATCGAGGAACGTGCCGATGTGCTCGTCGAACCCGGCACCGGGATCGACCGGAGTGGACACCAAGGCCTCGAGTGCGGGCGCGGCAGGAATCGGCCCGTGGGGAGAAGCCATCACAGCTTCAATGAACAGCTCCAGCCGGTCGACTGTGTAATGCCACGCATCGCCCTCGTTGGGAACGTGAACGGTGGCCATGGCGATCGTCCGAGGGGCCGACACCATCGGGTGCCCCCCGTCCGACGCAGCCACGTACTCGAGCGCTCCGAGAACCGCTGGAGCGTTCGGGAACCCGGCGTCGGTGAGGTATCGGGACAGCTCGTAATCGGGGTTCGTGCCCGCTTGCGCCCGTCGAAACACCTTCAGCACAAAATGATGACCGTAAGTCCGCAACGAATTGCTGTGCTCCCCCTCGATCCTCTCCGCGGGAAGATCCGGCCCCTCGGAGAGCATGCGGCGAAACGCTGTCGTCGCGCTGGCGCGGACCTCACCGCCGGTGGTGGAACGGAAGCGTCGTCGGTGGGCGAAAAGATCGGGAAGCTGAGCGACGAGGGCGTCGTCAGCGAGTACGTCGGCAAGCAGCATGCGCTTGCCCGTGGCGGTCACGTCGAGCCACGCCAGTGCCGTGTCCGGACGGTCGAGAAGAATCGCCACCGAATCATCAGCGGCTTTGACCACGAGGGGGACCACATAGGTGTCCGATTCACCCGTCTGGTAGTCCACCTCGACGAGACACAGCCACACGTCAGGGTTGCGACCCGTGTCGAGCGGGACGACGTCTTCGACCCGTACGGCGGTGATCAGCCGACCACGCCCGGCAAACCATCGTGCCCGGCTGAGCAGTTGGGGCATGATCCGCGAGAGCTCTTCCTGGCCGCGGCTGGTGAAGAGCTCTTGCCATGAGGCGCGGACGGTGGCGACCGGCAGGACGGAAGGTCCCGAAGGTGCGACGGGGACCGCTGCTGGCTGCGGGTCGAGTCGGAACCAGTAGAAGCCGTAGGGGGCCAGCGACACATGCCATGGTCCGTCGCCCACCTGGGGGAAGGAGACACCGCCGGACAACTCGACGGGAACCGAACCACGGTGCGCGGAGAGGTCAAGTGACGTGCTCTGGGCATGACGGGAGAGGTTGGCCACCACCAGAACGTCCTGAACACCATCGGAACGCACGAAGGCAAGAATTCGGGCGTTCTCCGGATAGATAAAGGAGATCCCTCCCCGACCGAGCACCGGATGCTGACGTCGTACCGCGATGATCCGACGCATCCAGTTCAGCAACGAAGAAGGATTCCGCAGCTGGGCCTCCACGTTGACGGACTCGTAGTGGTACTCGGGGTCGATCACCACCGGCAGGAAGAGCTGCTGGGGATTCGATGCCGAGAACCCCGCATTTCGATCGGGGCTCCATTGCATGGGCGTTCGCATGGCATCCCGATCGCCGAGGTAAACGTTGTCCCCCATGCCGATCTCATCGCCGTAGTAGACGACAGGGGTTCCCGGCAGAGCGAAGAGCAAACCGTTCAGTAACTCGATCTTGCGACGATCGTTCCCCATGAGCGGTGCCAGCCGACGGCGGATCCCGAGGTTCACACGCATACGCGGATCCCCTGCATAGGCGCGGTACATGTAGTCCCGCTCCTCATCGGTGACCATCTCAAGGGTCAACTCGTCATGATTGCGGAGGAACAGTGCCCACTGACTGCCCTCGGGGATCGTCGGCGTCTGGGACAGGATGTCGATCACCGGATGTCGATCTTCCATGCGCACAGACATGTACAGGCGGGGCATGAGGGGGAAGTGGAACGCCATGTGGCACTCATCGCCGTCCCCGAAGTACGCAACCGCATCCTCAGGCCATTGATTGGCCTCGGCCAGAAGCATCCGGTCGGGAAAGTTCGCGTCAACGTGAGCCCGTAGCCCTCGCAGGAACGCATGGGTTTCAGGCAGGTTCTCCCCATCGGTCCCATCACGTTCGAACAGGTAGGGGACGGCATCGAGACGAACCCCGTCCACGCCCATCGCCAGCCACCGGTCAATGACCCGGAGCATCATCTGGCGAACCTCAGGGTTGTCGTAGTTCAGGTCAGGTTGATGGGAAAAGAAGCGGTGGAAATAGTACGAACCGGCCACCGGGTCCCACGCCCAGTTCGAGGTCTCGAAGTCCTCGAAGATGACCCTTGCCTCGGGGTAGCGATCGGGTGTGTCCGACCAGACGTAGAAGTTCCTCCAACGGCTCCCCGGGGCGGCGCGGCGGGCCCGTTGGAACCACGGGTGTGCGTCACTCGTGTGGTTGAGGACGAGTTCGGTGATCACCCGCAGGCCCCGGGCATGGGCGGCTCGCAGAAACACCCGGAAGTGGTGCAGCGTCCCGTAGGCAGGATTGATGCCGCCGTAGTCAGCAATGTCGTACCCGTCATCTCGGAGGGGAGAGGGATAAAACGGCAGAAGCCAGACCGCGGTCACCCCAAGATCCACGAGATGATCGAGTCGCGCCGTCAGGCCGGGGAAGTCCCCCACACCGTCGGCGTCGGAGTCACCGAAGCTCCGGACGTGCACTTGGTAGATAACCGCGTCGCGATACCACTCGGGATCCTGGCGGTGCTCGCTCACCACCTCAGTGTGGCGGGGGGTTCACCAATCCGGAACCTTGCGGTCACCAATTGATCAGCGACAGCACCAACAAGGCTTGAGCGAGGTGGTAGGTGACCATCACCACGAGGTGGGCACCGGGACGAGGACGGACGAATTCGTTCGAAGCGAGGACGCTGTCAGACACGCAGAAGAGGACGGCACCAGCGATGGCGAGGGGTCGCTGGGTTGCGAAGGCCACGACCATCATGCCCAGAATCACCGTCAGATACACCGTCACCGGAACAATGAGAGCGGCCGCGTTTCGCTGAACCCCAGCGAGCACATGACGCCCGATGGTCATCACGCCAACGGCAGCAACGAGCAGACCGACTAGGAGCCACGCCACGGAGAGGCCGCCGGTCGCGCCGGCGAGGAGCACCAGTCCGGGGATGTAGGCGAGGTGGGCAATCAGGAACGAGGCGAGCCCGAAGGCGAACAGGCGTTGGCGGGCGGGCAGCATCAACAACACGTCGCCACCGAGGGAGAACAGGAGTGCGATGACGAACAAGGTGCGTGCCGCTGTGTCCGCTGGCTCGACGAGCACGGCCACGGCGACGAGACCGATCGTGGTCAGCGGCTTGGCGAAGTACTCAAGCCTCTTGTTCCCGGCGGCCACCGCCAACCAGTCCACGGCCGCGATCACCGCCGTCAGTGCCAGCACGAGAGCGGCGGTCGCCGTCACAGTTCCCTCGCTGCGGCCACGGCATCAGAAAACGGCGCACTAGCAGTGACACGCTCACGCATCAACGCCACATGGCGGGGCCGGTTGATCCCCAAGACGCCCACGAGAACCCCCTCGCGTCCATAGGCCAGCGCCAGACGATCCTCATCGAACGAGCCCGAAACCACCTCGGTCGTAAGGCCCGGATCGGCAAATCCAAGGAGCTGGATCTTCATGTCGTGCTGATCGGACCAGAACCACGGCACAGGGTCGAACGCCCCGACGTCAGGACCGAGGAGCAGGCGGCGGGCGGCGGCCTCACCCGAGGCGATGGCGTGGTCCCAATGTTCAACCCGAACGAGTCGGCCGGCTCGCCGGCTCGGCCAGCGCACAACGTCGCCGGCAGCAACGACGCCCGGGGCGGCCGAGAGCGTCTCGTCGCAAACCACTCCGTCATCAATGTTGAGACCCGCCTGCGACAGCCAACCGGTGGCGGGCCGGACACCAATCCCGACGACAACCCGGTCGGCGTGGACTAACGACCCGTCTCCAAGGTGGGCCAGTACCCCGCCGTCATCGGTCGCCGCCAGCGATGAAACCCCGATCCCCAGACGCAGGTCAACCCCATGAGCGCGATGGGACCGAGCGATGAATGCTCCCACATCGGCGCCGAGCACCCGCTCCAACGGTTGGGAAAGGGGTTCCACCACCACAACGTCCACCCCCCGCTGTCGGGCTGAGGCCGCGACCTCGAGGCCAATGAACCCGGCACCCACCACGAGCAATTTTGAGAACAGGTCTCATGGTATCATCTTCAAAATTAATTAATATTATGTTCCTTTTTTGTTTGTTTGCAAAAAGATTCTTCTCTTCGTAATTGATTCTTAATTTACCGATTATATTATCAATATT
>JALRFT010000318.1 GCA_023261915.1 Acidimicrobiales bacterium
GGCCTCGGCTACGGAAAGGCCAAGGAGGTGCCCCTCGCCATCCAGAAGGGCACCGAGGAGGCCAAGAAGAACCTGTTCGCCGTGCCGCTGGCCGGAAGCACCATCGTGCATCCCGTCATCGGTCGGATGGGTGCCGGACGGGTGATGCTCAAGCCCGCAGCTCCTGGTACCGGTGTTATCGCCGGTGGTGCCGCCCGGGCCATTCTTGAGGAGGCTGGCATCAGCGACGTTCTGTGCAAGTCCCTCGGTTCGGCCAACCACATCAATGTCGCCCGGGCCACCATCGCCGGGCTCGCCGCCCTCCGACGGCCCGACGAGATCGCCCGTCTGCGAGGGCTCAGCCCCACCGAGATCATGCCGCCGGCGCTGTGGCGTGCCTGGCAGGAGACCCAGCGGTCTGGTGCCCCGGCCTCCGACGGGGTGGCGTGATGACGGCGCTGAAGGTGACGCAGGTGAAGTCCTCCATCGGGACCAAGCCGAAGCATCGCGGGACGCTGAGGGCACTCGGTCTCGGTCGGGTGGGTCGCACCCATGTGCTGCCGGACCGTCCCGAGATCCGGGGCATGCTGGCCCGGGTTCCGCACCTTGTCGAGATCGAAGAAGTCGAAGGGGAGGCACCGGTTCGTAACCGGGCGTCCAAGAGCACGAGGGAGGACGCATCGTGAAGGTGCATGACCTCAAGCCGCCAAGCGGCTCAAATACCCGTCGTAAGCGCGTCGGGCGCGGCATTGGTGGCAAGGGCGGCAAGACCGCCGGCCGTGGCACCAAGGGTCAGAAGGCCCGCAACACCGTGCCCGTCGCCTTCGAAGGTGGTCAGTTGCCCCTGTTCCAGCGGGTGCCGAAGAAGCGCGGCTTCACCAACCCGTTCCGGGTCGAGTACCAAGCCGTCAATCTCGACACCATTGATCAGTCGGGGCTTGACGTCGTCGATCCCGAGGCGCTCCTCGAGCGTGGACTCGTCGGGAAGGGCTCCCTCGTGAAGGTCCTCGGGCGCGGCACGCTGAGCCGGCCGGTGACTGTGCGGGCGCACGGCTTCTCGTCAGCTGCTGCCGACGCCATCAAGGCTGCCGGCGGCTCGGTCGAGACCATTGGTCTGCCGTGGGGCGAGCGTCGTCCGCCGGCCAAGGGCAACCAGCACACAAACCGCTGATACTGACGGCGGGAGGCCGACGTGCTCCAGAACATCGCCAACATCTTCCGGGTCCCGGACCTTCGCAACAAGGTCCTGTTCGTGATCGCCATGCTGGCGCTCTATCGCTTCGGTGCCTACGTTCCCGTGCCCGGGATCGACTACGCCGCAGTGCAGGAGTTCCAAAAGCAGGCCGAGGACACCGGTGGCGTGTTCGCCTTTCTCACCCTGTTCTCGGGTGGGGCACTCACACAGTTCGCTGTCTTCGCCCTCGGCATCATGCCGTACATCACGGCGTCGATCATCATGCAGATCCTCGGCGTGGTCATTCCCAAGCTCGAGGAGTGGCAGAACCAGGGTGCGGTTGGCCAGCGGAAGATCACGCAGTGGACCCGCTATCTCGCCATCGCCATCTCGGTGCTGCAGGGCACCGGGCTCGCCTTCGTGTTCCACTCCGGTGGGGGAGGGTTCGCCGTTTCCAACCCACTCGGTGACGTCGACCTCATTCCGGGGTTCGGTGTCGGCAAGGTTCTGCTCATCGTCCTCACGCTCACGACCGGCACGGCCATCCTGATGTGGATGGGCGAGTTGATCAGCCAGCGTGGAATCGGCAACGGCATGTCCCTCCTGATCTTCGCCTCGGTGGTTTCGAGCCTGCCGGCGCTGTTCGGCCGGGTGTACGCCGAGCGGGGGTTCGGTGCCCTGGCGTTCACCATCGGGGCCTTCGTCGTCCTGACGGTCGCCATCGTCTTCGTCGAACAGGGGCAGCGACGCATCCCGGTCCAGTTCGCCAAACGTGTGGTGGGCCGCAAGATGTACGGCGGACAGTCGACCTACATTCCTCTCAAGGTCAACCAGTCAGGCGTAATCCCGATCATCTTCGCCTCGTCCGTGCTGTACCTCCCCCAACTCCTGGTCGTGCTGCTGCCGTCGGATCAGGACTGGGCCAAGAGCATCCAGACGTGGATCGACGAGAACCTCGCCAACCCACTGTCGCCGGTGTACATGGTGGTGTTCGGCCTAATGATCGTCGGGTTCGCCTACTTCTACACCGCCATCACCTTTGACCCGGCCAAGCAGGCCGACACGCTGCGCAAGCAG
>JALRFT010000062.1 GCA_023261915.1 Acidimicrobiales bacterium
TGGCGCTGCTCCAGTTCCTCGCCCTTTTCGGATTCTGGATGCTCCTCTCGTGGCGACTGGATCCGATGTATCTCGCCTTCGGACTCATCTCGGCAGCAGGGATCACCGTCTGGGCTCAGCGGCTCACGGCCACCATCGTCCACGATGATCGTCCCTCGCCGGGGTGGTTCCGGCTGCCCACCCTCGCCGCTCGACTCGTGGCCTACGTCGGTTGGATCCTGTGGTCGATGCTGAAGGCGGGCCTACAGATCGCCCGAATCGTGCTCTCGCCCGGCCTCAACATTGATCCTCGGGAGTTGCGTTTCCGGATCGACCTTCGCAGCCCCATGGCCCGCACAGTATTTGCCAATTCGATCACGCTCGTCCCCGGCACGCTCACCGTCGACATCGAAGGTGACTGGGTACTGGTGCACGCCCTGTACCCCGAGGCAGCGGACGACATCCTGTCGGGCAAACTCCAAAACCGCGTGGCCCGCCTCTTTGACGAAGGGGAACAACCCTCCGTCGATCCGGAATGCTGGGTGACGACGGGCGGAGCGCCACTGCCAGCCGGTGATCCCTCCGACTCGTCCCTGCTCCACCACTCCACGCCCCATCAGCCCGACCACCCCGATGAGTGGGACCCCGAGCACGATGGTGACGAACCATGACAGTGGTGGCATCCATTGCATCGGCCGCTATTGCCCTGTTGATCCTGTCGTCGCTGATCCAGATCGCCACGGGCAAGACGGTGCTTGACCGACTCCTCGCCACCGCCCTCGCTGCGGCCAACGCACTCGTTCTCCTCATGCTCCTTGGCTTCGTGTTCGATCGAGTCTCGTTCTTTGGGGACATTGGTCTGGCCTACGCCTTGCTGGCCTTTCTCTTCCCCATCGCCTTCGCCCGCTACCTCGAGGCCGAGGGTGACAAGGATCGTGGGGGTTCGGGGTCACTCACCCCCGACGACGAGGGAGGTGGGCCGTGATCGGCGACGTCATCGCCGCCATCCTCATCCTCGCCGGGGTGGGGTTCCTCGCCCTCGGGGTCATCGGCACTGCCCGATTCCCCGACTACTACAGCCGCACCCACGCGGTGGCCAAGGCCGAGACCCTTGGCATGCTCCTGGTGTTCGCCGGCCTTCTCGTCACCCTGCGGGGTGGCGCCGGCACCGCCCAGTTGGCCCTCATTGCCCTGTTCTCGTTCCTCGTCAACCCCACGGCCACCCATGCCCTCGCCCGCGTGGCCAGGCGACGTGGGATGACCCCGTGGCACAAGGACGATCCCCGATGAGTTGGGCCTTCGACCTGATCCTGTTGGCTCTTCTCGTGGCCTCGGCGGTCGTCGCCCTCCGGGTGCGCCAGCTCGTCGCCACCGTGGCGGTGCTCGCCGTCTACTCCCTTCTCAGTGCGCTGCTGTTCGCCAACATGGGAGCCGTCGACGTCGCCTACGTCGAGGCCGTCCTCGGATCAGCGTTGTCGGGGGTTCTCATGCTCGTAGCCGTCCTGATCACCGACAACGTCCGCACCTCCCGCTCGTCCCGGGCACAGTGGTTCGCCATCCCCGTCGTCACCGCCGTGGTCGTCCTCCTCATGATCGGAACCTCGGGGCTCCCCGATCGAGGGGACCCCAACGCCCCCGCCATGGAAGGGGTGGCGGCCGACTACGTGGAGCGATCGCTTGCCGACACCGACACGCCAAACCCGGTGACGTCCATCCTCGCCGACTACCGCGGAACCGACACCATGGGTGAGACCGCCGTTGTCTTTACCGCTGCCCTCGCGGTCGGACTCATCCTCCGGCGCGGACTCCGTCAGGCCACGACGCCATGATCGGGACCAACCCGTCGTCGAACGTTCGCACGGTGTCCGTGCTCGTCGTTCCCTTCGTCCTCATGTTCGGTATCTACGTCGCCGCCCACGGCCATTACGGCCCGGGAGGAGGGTTCGCCGGGGGTGTCATTGCGGCCGTTGCGGTCGTCGTGGTGCGCATGATCGTCCCGCGGACACTCTCCGAACGCTTCTTCCCGCCGAGCCTTGCCCTCTGGCTGATGATCATTGGGGTCGGGCTGTACGTCGGCATTGCCTTGGCGTCGCTGTTCCTCGGAGGGAACCTTCTCGATTACGACGAACTGCCGCTTCCCGGAGATCCCGCCCAGCAGCGCTACTACGGCATCCTCCTGGTCGAGTTCGGTGTGCTGTTGGGGGTGTGCGGTGCCATGGTCTACATCTTCGACCTGCTCGCCGACGTCCTGAGTTCCTCCACTGGGGACGTCCCGCAGCAACCACTGAGCACCTCGGGTGACTCGTCGCCCGCATCCGATGCGGAGGCGAGCCGATGAGTTCGGTCATCGACGCCATCTCGGGTCGCTACGCCTGGCTGATCGTCGTGGCGCTGCTCGGCATCGGGCTCTGGGCCGCCCTTACCGAACGCCATCTCATCAAGAAGCTCGTGGGCCTGTCCATCTTCCAGACGGCCATCTTCCTGTTCTACATCGAGGGATCGGTGCGCACTGGTGGTGAAGTGCCGGTGATCGACCCGGCCCTGGGCTCAGACCCCGAGGCCTACGTAAATCCCCTCCCCCACGTGCTGATGCTCACCGGTCTCGTCGTTGCCGTGGCCGTCCTCGGTGTTGCCCTAGCCCTAGCCGTGGTGATCCAGCGCTCGTTCGGGACGCTCGACGACGAGGAACTCTCAGCTGAGGCGGACCAGCCATGATCACCGAGTCCACCTCCCTGTTGCCTCCGCTGCTTCCAGCAGGGATGCTGGCGGCGGCCATCGTTGCAGCGGCGATCGGGAGTCGGTGGCCGGGGGCCGCGCGCTGGCTGGCCGTGGCTGCCACCCTGGCCGGCACGATCGCCTGTGCCATCGGCTTGTCACAGGTCATTGGCGGTCAAACCCTCGTGGCCGCTCTCGGCGGCTGGGCCCAACCGCTCGGCATCGCCCAGCGGTTTGACGCCCTCTCGGGATTCATCGCCACGCTGGTCTGCTTCATCGGTCTGCTCGTCGTCCTCTATCCGCCGGGCATTGGGTTCCAGACCCCCCCTGACCGCAGGCTGCCCGTTCACGCCCTAGTGCTGCTACTTCTGGCCGGGTTGCTGGGCGTGGCCATGGCAGCGGACCTCTTCAACCTCTTCGTCTTCCTCGAGATCTACTCCATCGCCGCCTACTCACTGATTGCCCTCGGTGGCCCACTCGGCGCCGTGGCCGCCTTCCGTTACCTGGTGATCGGAACGATCGGCTCAGGCCTCTACCTCCTCGGTGTCGGGTTCGTGTACTTCACCACCGGCACACTGTCGATGGCGGACGCCTCGGACAAGCTCGGGACTGTAGGGCCCACCGCCACAGTCACTACCGCTGTCGTTCTCATGGTCGTGGGCCTCGCCACCAAGATGGCGCTGTTCCCCCTCCACGTCTGGTTGCCCGATGCCCACAGTCACGCACCACCTGCAGCAGCGGCCTTGCTGGCCAGCGTTCAGGTCAAGGTCGCTGCCTACGCCATCGTCCGCATTGTCTTCGACGTCGTACCCGATGATGTGCTTGCAGCATTTCCTCTCCTCGCCATCATCACCTGGGCGGGGGTCGGCGGGGTGCTCTTCGGCTCCGTCATGGCCATCCGTCAGACCGATTTCAAACGAATGTTGGCCTTTTCCACCGTGGCCCAGCTCGGCTACATCGGTATCGGTATCGGCCTCGACACTCCGTTGGCACTCGTGGGTGCACTCCTGTTGGTCCTCAACCATGCCTTCATGAAGGGCACGATGTTCTTCGTAGCCGGAAACGTCTACGAGGCAACGGGGCGCAAAACCATCGCCGCTTTCGCCGGCCTCGGCCGCCGGATGCCGTGGACCATGACGGGGTTCACCATCGCCGCCGCCTCAATGATCGGCCTGCCACCCACGGCCGGGTTCTTCTCCAAGTTCTATCTCGTGCTCGGTGCAGCCGAAGCGGGAGATACGGGAACTCCATGGTCATGGGTGGTGGCCATCGTGGTAGCGGCGTCGAGCATTCTCACGCTTACCTACTTCGTCCCCGTTCTCGAAGCCATCTGGTTCAAACCCGACCCGGACGGCGAGGATGCCCCCACCCGCGAAGTCCGTTCACTGGCAGTACTTCCCGTAGCCGTGCTGGCGGTGGGACTGCTCGTGATCGGCCTGCTGAACGTCAGCATCGTCAACGACCTTCTTAACCCGATCGCCGTCAGCATCTCGGGCACCCGAGGCTGAACGGCCTGCACAAGCGGCGACGACCACCGCCGCCGCCGGGAGTCGACCTCTGCCGTGCCGGTCGGGTCCGGGCTCTCTGGCCCAACTCGAGGCCGCCATTGCGCCAGCAGGTGACTCGTGGACCTGCACCACGTCAGCGCCTGTAGGCGTGGGGCCCGCAACGGAGGGTCCGGTGGGTAGATGGTAGGGTTGCGCCTTGTTGTTGAAGAACCTGCCATCAGCGAGAGGCACCCGTGCGACCACACCCCCCTAGTGTGCTGCGAAGCCTCTCGGTAGCGGTCATTGCCGTGGGACTGGTCGCCGGCATTGCGCCTGCGGTGGATGCCGGGGGGTCGTGGCCGACAACTCCTGGGTACTACGGACCCGGGTATCAGTACTTCGGCCCATACGAGCATCTTGGTGGGCCGGCGGGCGCACCCGACGAGATCGCTGGCACCGACACTCCTCCCGACCGATTTGTGATCGGTCACGACAACTCTCTCTACCCGACTGGGTCGGACGCCCGCCTCGGCGAGTTTGACCATGAATATGCCGCACGTGGGTGGGGGACCCCATCGGACCTGTGGCGATACTCGCTCATGGACACATTCCCCGATGGGAGCACCACAAGGTGGGATGAAAGCACGTTTACCACGTGGCCCGTTGAGAGGAACGAACGCCCGACGAGGCTCACAAAGTGGAGTGCGGACGGAACGCTGCTGTGGGAGAACCATCTGGACTGGATGGTGCAGATCGACGCATGGTCCGGCCATACCTACCAAGGCGGAATGGACGATATCTCGGCAAGCCCCGATGGATCGGTGTACGTCGTCGGACATGCCAAAGACGTGGCTTTCATTGCGCACTTCACGGCCGCCGGGGAGTTCGACTGGATCGTCCCGTTGTCTCCACCTCGGTGCGGCCGATACCTGAGCTACTTCACCGGCCTCGATACTGGCCCCGACGGATCTGCGGTCATTGGACTTACCTGGCCCCACTCTCCACAAGCTGATGGACGAACGTGTCCAGCATTCGCCCTCCCCACCGAGCCACCACCTATTGACCTTGACCAGTACGGCTTCGGACCTACGTACGGCAAGTGGGAGAACACTCCCACTGTCGATATTTTTTCTGCCGGTGGTGACGCCACGGTCACCACAATGGTCGCTCGCTACGGCGTCGATGGCGAACTGGTGAACGCCTGGAATGCGGTTGTGACACAGCAGAGTCTGCGAAACGTCGATGGTGATCTCGTCGTTCTTCCCGACAATCGAGTGGCTCTGCTCACCCAGGCCAGCCAGAACATTTCGTTCACGACAGCCGCTGGTTGGGAGCGCAACGATCTTGACCCGGGCCAGCACAGCACGCTGGCGCTGTTTACTCCGAATGGCCAAGACCTTGTCTGGAAGACCATCACGAGTGGGGCCGGCCGGGTACAGCCCGGCAGGATTGAGCTCGCCCATGACGGCAGCATCCTCTTGACTGCCGACATTCATGGGGAAGCCCGATTCTCCAGCGCCACTGATGGTCCGGCCGCCACCCCCGAGGAAGTGCCCTATCCCTCCAACCGCCGGTGCCTCTTTCACATCTCCCTGCCCGATCTGGGTGTGCGCTGCTGGGTTGGCAACACCGTCGCCGCCAACTACTCGGTCTCGGGGATGCTGGAGTGGGCCACCACCTTGGGGTTGTGGCCGGATACCGGGTTCGACCCTGTTCAGACGAGGATTGTGCCGGTGGGCGTCAACGACGCTGACGTCATCCGGGGGGAGGCGTGGCGAATGATCCGCTCGTCACCACCTGTTCCACCACCTGGAGCACCCCCTCCTCCGGACCCCGTTGAAGAAGAACCGCCACCCCCCGTGGACGAGGAACCATCCGATCCTGAGCCACCCTCGCCACCGAGGCAATACGACTGGTCAGAGTGGATTGCCCAACGCTATGCCGCAACGACGCCTTGGCTCTATGAAGGCTCCTTCGATCGCGTCACCGCGTGGGCAGCGTGGCTCTTTCACTCTGGCCTCAATCCCGAGAACCCGCCATCCTGGATTCAGGGGCTCCTTGATCCAGACCTACCAATCACCGACCCTCCTGTCATCCTCCTCGACGCTCTACTCAGAGGAGACATAACTACTCCTGAGGCCCCTAGCGAGCCCCTCGGGGAGGGTGACGTCACAACGAGTTCGAGTCGGACCACTGGGCGGTCATGCATGTCAGCGGCCCCCCGACCCTTCCTTGATGTCAGCCCGGCCAGCGATGGCGGCAAGGCGGTGTCCTGCCTCCATCACCTCGGGATCGCCAACGGGACCGGCGGCGGACGGTTTACGCCACAGCGTGCGATCACTCGAGCCGAGATGGCGACATTCCTGTGGCGCATTGCGGGCCGTCCATCCCCGACCACGCAGAATCCATTCAGCGACGTTTCCGATGCGGCCACCTACTCCGTGGCGGTGCGGTGGCTGGCTGAGACCGGAATCACGACCACTGCTTCATCGGGGCAGTTCAAGCCGAACGAGCTCGTTACCCGCGGCCAAATGGCGACGTTCCTGTGGGCCTTCACCGGAAGACCAGCGGTGGGTGCGAGTTCTTTCAATGACGTGCCCCGCACCCAATGGTTCACCAAAGCCATCGACTGGCTTGCTCATCGCCGGATCGCCAGGGGTATGGGTGACGGATCGGTCTACAGACCATATGACCCCGTGACCCGCGAGCACATGGCGCTGTTCCTCAATCGCCTAGGGACGTCCTACCGCATGTGGTCAATCTGACCACCGCCGTTGATCGTTACCGGGCGGGACCTGCCTCTGGGTCACAACACGAGCATGAGGGGTGCAATCACCCCGTGATCTCTACGAGCACCTCGAGGACGTCGACCTTGGCCACCGTGGCCCCGCCGGGCGCTGACGAGCCAACGGCGATGGTCGCCGCTCGTGCCCGAGCATCTGCCTCAGTGCGGAAGCGATAGATCCCAACGCCGGCGGTTCGGTCATCGGAGATCGTCCACGTCGCATCAACGAGACCGTTGAGGGCGCCGACCGCTGGCACGGCCGTCTCGACCAAGGCCTGCCGCATGTCCTCAGGACTTGCACCCTCCGGTAGGGAAACGGTGGCGATAACGGCCCACATGGCAAACTCCTTCACTCACCGGCAATCACGGCGACCGCCGGCCGAGGGCAATCCTAGATCCACTGGCACGCTCCAACTGCGGAGGTGACGTCTCAGCTGTCGGGATCTCGGACCCAGTTGCCATGGAAGCCAAACGGGACCCGTTGCGGCAGCCTGATCCGTGCGACATATCCACGCTCAAAGTCCTGCGCGTCGATGACAACGAACTCAGCCGAGCCGTCATTCCCATCGTGGACAAAGGTGAGCAGCCACCCATCATCCTCATCGACAGTGTCGGGCCGAGCGACGAATACCGGCTCCCCTGCCGCCCGACCGGGCCCATGATCAAAAACGATCCGGGTACCGGTGACGAGGTCGTGCTTCACCGTCGGCCAATGCATCGAGAGCGGGTTGATCTCCGCGCAATAGCCGTAGCGATAGGGCTTACCTGTCAGCGAGCCGCGGTGGCGGGGAAACTCGTTGGCGCGCTCATCAATAGTGGTGACGTTCACTCGTCTCCGGGAGGGATCAACCTCCCAACGAACGAGCGATGGTACCGAATCACCGAACGGCCCCCGGATGTCGTGGCGCATCATCTCTTTGTAGAAACAGAGGTCGATGACAACCTTGCCCTCATCGGTGTCGTAGGCATTGAGCGGGTGGAATGCATACCCAACGGGAACATCGATCCACGCGATATCGGCGGCCGTTCCCTCCCGGGGCATCAGACCGACCCGATTGCCGTACTCGTCGTTCCAGCGGAAAGGGAACAGATTGCCGGCGGCGACCAGATCAAGGTCAATCAGAACTGGCTGGTCATAGACGACGATGTAGCGATCGGTGATCGACATGTCGTGGACCATCGACATACCGGGTAAGGGGATGTCGACCGTTCGATTCACCCGACCGTCACTACCGACGCGGACGTACTGGATGTGATCCATCCACTCGGCCCAGGCGTAGGCCATGGCATGCATCTCACCGGTTTCGGCATCGAACTTTGGATGCGCAGTAAACGCTCCGGGCAGGGTCCCGAAAAAGTCGTTCCGGCCGACGGTTTCAAGCTCATATGTCAACTCAACGGGACAGCCGCCCGCCTCGACCATGGCCCAGGTCGTTCCGGCAAAGCCGCCCACATTGGTGTTGGGACCAACCGGCGAACCATTCCAGTTCCGACCCGGGATGTCGGGGAGACCTCGAGCCGCACTGACGTTCCGGGAGCCGACGTAGCGATTGCGATACCACTCGGCTCGACCGTCACGAAGGCAAACTCCGTGGACCATGCCGTCGCCAAGGA
>JALRFT010000078.1 GCA_023261915.1 Acidimicrobiales bacterium
ATTCGCCATCCGACGGTGGAAGCGGTGGTTGCCCGAAGGAGGCGACACTTTTGAAGGTGGGTTCAACAAGAAGCATCTGCGAGGTCGCGACTCTGCTCACCTCAAGCGGTTTGTCGCCGAAACCCGCCGGGCCGAGATGACCCACTGGGTGACCATGGCGTACGGACCGCTCTTTTGGCTGTGGTCGGCGTGGTGGCTGGGGGGTGTGATGGTGGTGTTCGGCGTCGGTGCCAACCTGCCGTGTCTCATCGCCCAGCGGTATAACCGGGCTCGTCTGCTGCGCATCTTGGGTCGGCGGGACGCTGCGCTCGACGTCTGAGGTGCCCACCGTCGGTGGTGTGGTGCACACCCGGAGTGGGTGAGGGTTACAGCGGTGTCTGTCACCGGATAGAACCGGGTCGCCCGAATCCGATCCTGCCTGCTGGGGCCGGTCTCCACTGGGCGAGGAGTTGGGACCGGGTCGCAGGTGGCACCGGGATCAACTCGATTGCGACGGGCGACGGGAGATGTGTTGAGGGCACTGGCCACATTGTTCGTTGCCAGTGCCGCCCTCGGTGGTGCCACCGTCGGTGGCGTCATCGCCATCACCCTCGGCCCGGGAGGTCTGCTCCATCGGCTCCGACACCTTGAGCAACTGGCGTTCACTGACCCACTCACCGGACTAGCCAACCGGCGACTGCTCGACATCATTGACGCCACCCAGCGCATCGCGGTCTCCGGACGGGTGTGGGCGGTCATGGGTGACCTCGACAGTTTCAAGGCCGTGAACGACCGGCACGGTCATCCGGCTGGTGACGCGCTTCTGCAGTCGGTGGCCGGCATCCTGCGCACCCACACCCGCCCCGGGGATTTCGTGCTTCGCCTCGGTGGCGACGAGTTCGCTCTCGTCCTGTGGTCGTGCAGCATTTCAGAGGCCGAAGCCGTGCTGTCGCGCATTCAGCGACGGGTACACGAGCTCTCGCCGGCCTGCAGCATCAGTTTCGGCGTCTGCGCCGTGCGGCCGACCCTGCCCGACGAGCGTGCGGTGAGCGGGCCCGTCACCCGAACGGTTGTCGTTGCCGCGCTCGCCGATGCCGACTTGGCCCTCATGGGTGAGCGTCGGAACCGGCAGGGGAGACGCTCGGTCCTCGTCGTGCAGGACTGAGCGGTACGCCGACGTGTCAGCCGAGCGGTCGGCTGGTGGGGAGGTCGTGGCCCTGACTCGTGAGGTAGGCCTCGGCGCGTGCGCAGGCCGCAAGGACGAGTGAGGGGCTGTCGCCCCCGACGGCTGCCCTGGCTTCCTGCACGGTGGATTCCACCAGTGCTGCCGCCGCCGTCACGGCCTCGGATTCTCCCGCGGGCGGTCCGGTGAGGCCGGAAGCGACCAGAGCCCCGGCGAGTGCGAGGAAATCCGGCAGGACGGTGACGTCCTGGCGGGTGAGGACGGCGAGGGCACGAGTGGTGATGGGAACCCACGCCGTCGGAGCGACGATGCGGGCCCTCACCGAAGTCGCCGCCTCGTGGTCGATGGCACCCAATTTCGACCCCACGGCGAGCACGGTCGCCTCGGCGCCGAGTACGGCTGACGGGTCGGCGTCGGTGCCGAGATCGCTGAGACGAAGATCTCCTCCGCTCGCCAGGGTGAGGAGCCCGTCAACGTCAATACCGTCGGCGTTGACCACGGCATTGCTCCCACTTGCCACTGCTACAACCCGCCCACCTCGACGAACCATTGCGGCGGCGAACGCGGCCGAGACCCCGTCAAGAGACTCAATGGCGATCGACGCTCCGTCACCTGGGTGGACACACGTGACGGCGGCGGCGATCCCTTCTCCCGTCAGCGCGACCCGCGTGTCGTGATAGGCGGCAGGGCGACCGTCCATCGCCGAGAGCGGGGCGAGGTCCGCATCGGTGAGACCCCGACCTGGATCAACGAACAGGCCCTCACCGACCGGACCGGCGAGAGCCGCCACGGCGGTGGCGATGATCGCCGAACGCTCATCGCCGGACGCATTGATACCCACTGAGGCTCCACCGATGGGCAGCTCGAGGGAGGCGAACTGATAGGTGGCGCAGCGGGCAAGCAACCACGCAGAGTCAGCCAGCACCTTGGGGGCACAGCGGGCAACGCCACCGTGGCGATCAAGTCCGTCGAGGTCACTGACCACGAATCCATCGGCCCCATCAAGTCTTCGCATCCCCATGGGAGCATCATGGTCGGTCGGCGAGCGGGGGGTCCACCTCTGGGTCGTCGACCACGTAGGGCGCCCGACTCCTGCGGTAGCTGATCGACCTGCCTACGCTGACGGCGTGGCATCACCAACGAATCGTCCCGGCGTCGTGTGGTTCCGACGGGACCTGCGTATTGACGACAACCCGGCGTGGTCGGCAGCGACCTCGGAGTGTTCAAAGGTCGTGGCTCTCTTTGTGCTCGATCCTCGGTTGCTCAACGCTGCGGGTCCCTTCCGACGTCGACAGCTGCTCGCCAACGTGGTTGCCCTCGACGAGGAACTTCGGGAGCGGACGGGCGCAGGTCTCACCATCCGCGAAGGGAATCCGGCGGAGGTGGTTCCGGCGGTCGTGGCTGAGGTGGCATCGGACGCGCTGTTCTTCAATGTCGATGTCTCACCGTTCTCCACCCGCCGGGACGGATTGGTCGTAGCTGGTCTGCCCAGTGATGTTGAGCCACGACGCTTCTACGGCACCCTCGTGCACCCGC
Organism: Acidimicrobiales bacterium; assembly: GCA_023261915.1. Taxonomy (GTDB): domain Bacteria; phylum Actinomycetota; class Acidimicrobiia; order Acidimicrobiales; family Acidimicrobilacustridaceae; genus M30B73. The sequence continues at coordinate 2,699 of JALRFT010000078.1, forward strand.
CCGGGGTGGTGCTCACCAAGAACGGAGCGCTTTCCAAAGTTTTCACCCCGTTCTGGCGAGCATGGACAGCAACGCCACTGGTGCCGTGGCCTGCTCCGGGACCTGCCGAGATCGTGGCGCTGGCCTCGACGGTTTCGGTGTCCCTTGATGCTGACCCGCCAATGGTCCCGGGTTCGGCCGGGGCCCTTGCCCGTCTCGAGGAGTTCGTGACCCACGCTGATCGCTACGGCGACGAGCGCGATCGGCCGGGGATTCGGGGCACGTCAATGTTGTCCGCCGATCTCAAGTACGGCACGCTCTCCCCCCGAACGGCCCTTGATGTCGTGGGGGAGTCCACGCCGGGTCGGGCAGCGTGGTGCCGCCAGCTGGCGTGGAGGGACTGGTACGCCCACTTGTTGGCTGAGTACCCGATGCTTGAGCGCGAACCCATGTCGGAGCGATATCGGGATGTTGACTGGGCTGACGACCCTGAGGCCCTCGAAGCCTGGAAGCAGGGCCTGACCGGCTACCCGCTGGTGGATGCTGGTATGCGTGAGCTCGCTGCCACCGGCTGGATGCACAACCGGGTCCGGATGGTGACGGCGTCGTTCCTCGTCAAGGATCTCCTCATTGACTGGCGGCTCGGCGAGGCTCATTTCCGTCATCTGCTCATCGACGGTGACACCCCCCAGAACGTGGGGAACTGGCAGTGGTCAGCGGGGACTGGACCGGACGCCGCGCCCTACCACCGGATCATGAACCCGGTGCTCCAGAGCCGGAAGTTCGACACCGATGGTGACTACATCCGCAAGTGGGTTCCCGAACTCGCTGGTCTCCAAGCACGCGACGTGCATGCTCCGTGGGAACTTGCACCCCTTGATCTCGCGACCGCCGGGGTCACCTTGGGTGACACCTACCCATGGCCCATCGTTGACCACTTCGAGGCACGCCAGAAATTCATGACGGCGTTTCGCCTCGAGTGACTCGCTCGAAGGCGAAGCGAATCAGCTGGCTTGGGCGTGGGTGTGGGTGTGGCGGGTGCGCGCCGCCTCGCTGGCCGCTGCCTGCACGCTCCTTCGGCTGACCGAGCGTGGCGGGAATCCGGCGGCGGCGCGTTCCTCTTCGTTCTCTCCGCCCCAAAAGCCACTCTCCCGATTGAGTCGGGCGGCTTCACGGCAAGGAGTCAGCACGGGGCACGAGGCGCACACCTGGCGGGCGGCGGCCTCGCGCCGGACCCGGCGTTCGGGACGCTCTCCGGCAATGCCGAAGAACAAGTTGACCTGGCCCTTGCACGCCGCCCGGGCAATCCAGTTGGTGTCGAGTTGTACGAGGACGCCCGTGCCGTCAATGGCGGCGATCGGACTCATGGCATCGAAACTTTCCGGGGTGGTGATCCGGTCGAGCTGGTCGGTCATGACTGCTCCTTGAGCCTTCGCCACATCCTCAGCGGCGATCTCTGGTCTGCCTGCCTCCACCGTGAGGACACTGATGGTGCTGGCCTGGTCCCGGCGGGGCCAGTAGGGGGAGCGTACCCTCTCGCCACAGAATTAGCACTAAATCATGAAATCCGGGTGAAAAGGCTGAAATTCAAGGGTTCCAGGCGTCGCCAGCGGGTGCTTTAGGAGGCGTGGGGGTGGGCGCCAGCGACCTCGAAGGAGTCGAGCACCTCGTCCGTCGAACTCGTCAGACGCACGCGGCCAGCCCGGACCCACTGTTGGAGAAGTTCAGCCTCCTCTGGTCCAACCCCGTAGCCGCCAAGGATGATGGGAGCGGGTGTGACATCGACGAGTGCGTTGACGGTCGCCGCCAGTGAGGCCGCATTGTCGGGACATGTGGCACACACACCAATCCCGACGAGGCGGTCCTGGGAGGCAACGGTGCGGGCGAAGGCTGCGGGTGGGGTGTCGGCCCCAAGATCGATCACTTCGAAACCCCGGGAGCGCAGGAGGTCACCGACCAACAAGAGTGGGATGCCGTGGGCGTCCCCCGCCGGGGCGCCGAGCACCACGGTTCCGCGCCGTCGACCACGTCGGGTGAATCGTGGTCCGAGTCGACCGACAAGCCTTTGCACGATGGCACTTGCCTGGTGCTCTTGCTCAATCTCGAGTGCGCCAGCGGCCCATCGTTCGCCAATGGATGCCATGGCTGGGGCGATTACCGAGGTGTAGATCTCCTCAGGCTCGAGCGCCGAACCCATCGCTCCTTCAACGACCTGCCATGCCCCGGCCTCGTCCCCCCGGACGAGTCGGTCCTCGAGGCGCACTCCGTAATCGACTCGCTCACGCTCCGACGCACGAGTCGTCCCTGACGCCCCGTGTGCCGATGCGGAATCCCGAAGGTGTTCGAGCTCACTCGGGGTCACCCACCAGCTTCCCCCGCGCTTGACGGCCTGGAGCCGACCAGTGCGGACGTAGCGATAGACGGTCATGTAGTGCACACCGAGTTCATCGGCGACCTGATGGAGCGTGAGGTCGGTTGCAACCTCCCCCCGATGTCCTGTCATGACCACGTCCTTTGTCCCGCGCTGCGCTGTCGGCGCTGACTTGCCCCCCGAAGACGGTACCGACCGAAGCCGTCAGGTACTCAGTCGGGCACAACGGTCGGCAGTGCCCGGCGTAATGCGGCCCACGTAGGCTCGGAGCATGTCCGGAGAGATTGACAGGGGTTCTGATCCGCTCCCCGGGCTTCCCCTCGCCGGCCGCCGGATCGTTGTCACTCGGCCCGAGGAAGGATCCGGAACACTCACCGCCCGGCTGGAGCGTCTCGGTGCCGCAGTCGTCGAGGTGCCCCTCGTCGCCACGGTCGAGCCCGCCGACGGTGGGGAGGCACTCCAGCAGGCCGCCGCCCGTTGGGTGGAAGGTTCCTACGAATGGCTGGTCCTGACCTCGCCGACGGGAGCCCGGCGCTTCGTCGCCGCTCTGCCCGGTGACGGCCGTCGCTCAGCCCAGCGTGACCGACAGACGAGTGGTCAGGTTGCGTGTATCGGCCCGGGCACAGCATCCGTGCTCACTGGGATCGGCATCGCGGTCGACCTGATCCCCGAACGTCACGTCGCCGAGGGAATGCTCGCCGCCTTTCCTCCCTGCCCACCGACTGGTGGCTCGATTCTCTTTCCGCGGGCGGCGGCCGGACGTGACCTGCTGCCCGACGGGCTTGCCGCTCGGGGGTGGTCGGTCGAGCTCATCGAGGCTTACCGCACCGTGACCCTCGACCTCGCCGAAACCGACCGCGCCCAGATCGCGGCGGCCGACGCCATCCTGCTCACTTCCTCCTCGGCAGCCCAGCGGCTCGTCGACGTGCTCGGCCCGTCACCGTCGTTGCCGCCCCACGTGGTGTGCATAGGGCCCATCACGGCCGAAACAGCAACCCGGGCAGGCGTTCGTGACGTGCGGGCTGCGGAGGTGCACTCCCTTGATGGTCTCGTCGACACCGTGGTCGCTGTCTTGGCCTCCTGAGCGCAACGGCCCGTACACTCCGAGCGTGCCTTTCCCCCAGCGCCGACTGCGTCGGTTGCGTCGAACCCCGGCGTTGCGTGAACTCGTCGCCGAGACGCGCCTGTCGCCGGTGGATCTTGTGGCGCCGCTCTTCGTCCGGGAAGGCATCGATTCCCCCGTTGAGGTGTCGTCGTTGCCCGGCGTTCACCAACACACCCTCGACTCGTTGCGGCAGGAAGTTGCCCAACTCGTCGACCTTGGGATCAAGGGTGTTGTGCTCTTCGGCGTTCCCGAGCGGCGCGACGCCGAAGGCTCGGGGTGCTGGGCACCTGACGGCATTGTTCAGCGGGCTCTCCGTCAGTTGCGCGACGACCACGGCGAGGATGTGGTGGCCATTGCCGACCTCTGTGTCGACGAGTACACCGACCACGGACATTGCGGCATTGTCGGTCCCGACGGATCGGTGGACAATGACGCCACACTCGAGCTGTACCGCCGGGGTGCCGTTGCTCAAGCCGATGCCGGTGCCGATCTCGTGGCCCCCAGCGGAATGATGGATGGCCAGGTCGCGGCCATTCGGGCCGCTCTCGACGAAGCGGGGCACCCGACCACTGGGATCCTCGCCTACGCCGCCAAGTACGCCTCCTCGCTGTACGGACCCTTCCGGGACGCAGTGGACGTCTCGATCGTCGACGGCGGTGACCGCAAGGGTTATCAGCAGGACCCGAGGAACGGTCGGGAGGCTCTCGCCGAGGTTGCTGAGGATGTGAGTGAGGGTGCCGACATCGTGATGGTGAAACCCGCCCTCGCCTACCTCGACGTCATTTCCGCCGTGCGGGCAGCCGTGGACGTCCCCGTCGCTGCGTATCACGTGTCGGGGGAGTACGCCATGGTGCACGCTGCTGCGCAGCGAGGGTGGATCGACGGGGATGCCGTCATGGTGGAGCACGTCACGGCCATTCGCCGAGCTGGTGCTGACCTCGTCCTTACGTATGCGGCTCGCCACCTCGCCGAGCGACTCCAGTGACGGCCATGGACGGCCGCAGCAACCAGTCACTGTTCGACCGGGCCCGCGCGGTGATCCCCGGTGGGGTCAACTCTCCGGTGCGAGCGTTCGGTGCCGTGGGAGGTACCCCTTACTTCGTGGATCGGGCCGAGGGTGCCCACGTCTGGGATGTCGAGAACACTCGCTACATCGACATGGTGCAGTCCTATGGAGCGGTGATCCTCGGTCATGGTCACCCCGTCGTCGTTGATGCGGTGTCCTCAGCGGCTGCGGATGGGACTTCCTACGGCGCCCCCACTGAACGTGAGGTGCTTCTCGCAGAAGAAGTCTGCGCCCGGGTACCCAGCGTCGAGCGGCTCCGGATGGTCTCGAGCGGGACCGAGGCAACCATGAGCGCCATCCGGGTGGCCCGTGGCTTCACGGGGCGACGCAAGGTTGTGAAGTTCGCCGGCAACTACCACGGTCACTCCGACGCGCTGCTGGTGAGTGGCGGAACCGCCATGGCCACACTCGGTATCCCTGGATCTGCCGGCGTGACCGACCGAGCGGTCGCGGACACCGTGGTCGCCCCCTACAACGTCGTTCCCGAGCTCAATGACGATGTGGCGTGCGTCATGGTCGAACCAGTCGCTGCCAACATGGGTCTCGTCGGTCCCGCCCCCGGTTTTCTCGAGGGGCTGCGTGAGGCGTGCGACCAGGTGGGGGCGCTGCTCGTCTTCGACGAGGTCATCAGTGGTTTCCGTGTCGGCCGAAGTGGGGCGGAGGGCCTGTTTGGTGTCCAACCCGACCTGACGTGTTTTGGGAAGGTCATCGGTGGAGGTCTGCCGGTAGGCGCCTACGGCGGACGGGCCGACGTTATGGATGTGGTCGCCCCGGTCGGGCCGGTGTACCAGGCCGGCACCTTGTCGGGGAACCCGTTGGCGACGGCTGCGGGACTCGCCACCCTCGCCATGTTGACCGATGACTTCTACAACCAGCTCGCCGGACGAGTGGCTTGTTTTGCGGCAGGCATGAACGACGCCTTCGAGCAAAGTGGCCTCGGCTGGAAGGTTCCGACTGTGTCAACGCTGTCAGGTGTCTTTGCCGGCACTGAATTGCCAGTGGACTACACCGATGCGCTGGCGTGTGACGAGCAGGGCTACGCGAAGTTCTTCCACGGGATGCTCAGCCGTGGGGTGGCGCTTGCGCCGGGGGCCTACGAGGTGATGTTCTGCGGACTTGCCCACACCGACGCGCTGTTGGATCAGGTCATCGAGGCAACGAGGGAATCGGCGGCTGAGGTTGCTGCCAGTCGATCAATTTAGGATTCGATTGCCTCGTCGGGGGCAGGTTTCCGCTAGCCGCCCATGGCCACGACAGGCGCAGCGTCGCTCGGCCCGGTACTCGGGTTGAGCAGGTAGCCGTCGGGGGCGAGGAGCAACTCGCCGTTCTCATCGACGAGTTCACCGGCGTCGTTGAGATACGGGTTGCCGTTGGCATAGAGCAACTCGCCCTCGGGGCCTATCTGTTCGGCCGGGACCATTTCGCCACCGATTGTCTCGCGTTCGTGGCGGATGACGGCGAGGAGTTCTTCGGGAGTCAGCGTGCCGAGGAACGCCGGCATGTTGCCGTACGACCCGCCAATGTGCTGGCCACCGGGACGGTCAGGGTTCCCGTAGGGCTTGCCCTGGAACCCGGCGGTGCCCACTGAGACGAACTGCAGCTGGTCCTGGATCGCCGGGAAGGTCAAAAGGACCTCACCGTTGTTCAACTGGCGGCCGGCTCCGCCACCTCCGCCGGCGCCATGGCAGCCTGCACACTGTTGGTACACGGTGGCACCGAGTGCGAGCTGACCTTCGACCTCAACTGCCGGCTCGGAGAGCGACCCCGCGTAGAGGAAGGCCCACAGAGGCAGGAAGGCGACGACGGGGAGCACCCACACGGGAACGCGCTTGCGTCGGAGCGATGCTTCGACATACGCCGGCACCGGCTCGGGAGGGGCTACTGCCACCGGTTCGGCAGAGGTGGCAGCAGCGGGAGCAGTGGTCTCCACCGCCGCTGATTCAGTCGTCGCAGGCGTGACGCTTGTGGCCTCGGCGGGGGCAGCATCGCCGCCCCCTAGGCCGAGAGCTGCTCGACGCTGGCGGGAGCGCTCGAGAAGGTGTTCGGGGACCTCAGTCAACGCAAGCCTCCGTTGGGGGGACAGTGGGAAATGGAACCAGTTGGCCGGGTGGATGATTGAACGCCCACACCGAGGTAATCGGACTCTAGGTCCAATTAACCCTAGGCCGGTTCATCTGCTGCCAGCCAAGTCTCGGGCCAACTTTCACCTAACTTCGAATACCCCGGTCGGCTGTCCAGCGGGGCCGACCTCAGAGGTGGGCGACGGTTCTCCGCAACCGGTCGCGGACGGCATCGCCGAGCAACCTTCGACGTCAAGATGACAAAGCACCGACGATCGGCGGTTCGATGTGCCGGGCCGCTTCGCAGCGTGATAAACCTTGCTCTGGCCCGGTTCCTCGATCGCATCTAAAGGTCGGACGGACGGGTAGTATGTGAAGGCCTTCACGAACTGGTGAGAAAGGGGTTCCGAGCGGTGGTTGCGTTCATTTGCACGCTGTTGGTCCTCGCTCTTGGCATTGCCCTCGGCGCCTTCTTCGCTAAGCGACGCCCCATCGGAACCCCGATCACTTGGGGCGAGGCCATGGTCACGGGAACCTTTGTGTTCTTCATGATCTTCTGGGCCTACGGAGTGGTTCCCCACTTCTTCTTGCAGTGGTCGGACAACGAACTCAACTGGCGCCCCGATGTGGCGCTCTATCAGTACCAGTGGGTTGGTGGGCTGACGCTCGGGTTCTTTGAACCCCAGTCGCTCGGTGGCTGGTTCCCATTCGATATCAACATGCAGCACCTGCGGGACCTCATCGTCGTGACCATCTACGTGGTGCTGCTCGGCCTCCAGATTTACCTCTGGGCCTGGTGGCAGAAGCGCGGCACGGGCGAGCCGTCGACCGAGGTGGTCACTTCGGACTTCGGTCGACCACTGGTGAGGAAGAGCTGATCTCATGGGCGCCTCTGATGCCAACCCCCCCATGCCCGAGTTCCGCGCTGACTACGTGCTGCAGGAAGTTGATGCCGAGTGGCTTTCGAAGGCCGTGAAGCCCAAGCAGTTCATCCACATTGATCAGTCTGAATGCATCATGTGCGAGGGCTGTGTCGACATCTGCCCGTGGAAGTGCATCCACATGGTTGCCACGGAGGCAATTGCCGAGGCGACCAACACGGAACTCCCCGGAGCAGATCCGAAGGATCATGTGGCCTTCATCATTGACGACGACGTCTGCACCCGCTGCGCCCTCTGCGTTGATCGCTGCCCCACGGGCGTGATCATCATGGGCAAGGTTGGTGCCGCACCTGCCACCGGGGACGCTCATCAGCGCACGTCCTCGCATGGTTACGGCTACGGAATGAGGCTCGCATGAGCACGTTCGCCGTGATTCCTCCGTCCACTCCGATTCGTCCAGGGGAGCAGTAGAGCGTGGCTAAGACCATGGAACCGGGCAGCAAGCTCGGTCAGAAGATGAGTGAACTCACCGAGAAGGTCCAGGGCTCGCAGGCTTGGAGTTCGATCTTCCGCCCCGGGTCGGTGTTCCGCAAGGGATACACCGATAGCCCGAGGAACCGTTCCTACGTGGTGATGAACAGCGTGCTCTACCACCTGCACCCCGTGAAGGTGAAGCGTCACGCCGTCAAGGTCAGTTACACCCTCTGTCTCGGCGGCCTTAGCTTCTTCCTCTTCATTTTGCTGACGGTGACCGGCATCTTCCTGATGTTCTTCTACCGGCCGACGGCGGCCCAGGCCTGGGACGACATCTACACGCTGCAGACCTCGGTGACCTTCGGGCTCCTGGTGCGGAACATGCACCGATGGGGCGCCCACCTGATGGTGCTGTCGGTGTTCCTCCACATGGCCCGGGTCTTCTACCACGGCGCCTACAAGGCGCCCCGGGAGTTCAACTGGGTCATCGGCGTGGTGCTGTTGACCCTCACCCTGCTGCTCTCGTTCACCGGCTACCTGCTGCCCTGGGACCAGTTGGCCCTCTGGGCGGTGACGGTGGGCACGAACATGATGGGCTACACGCCGGTGTTCG
>JALRFT010000197.1 GCA_023261915.1 Acidimicrobiales bacterium
CGTTCGGGGTCGGTCAACGACGGGAGATCAGGAGTGGTGGTCTCGGGCGCGAGGACGAGTTCGTAGGGCCAGGTCGCTGCGTCGGGAACCCACGCTCTCCAGCCCGGTGTGCGACACACGAGGCGCCCGTCATCGGGCCCAGGGGCGTCGTCGCCGAGTGGGTCGTGGGTCGATTCGGCGAGGCGGGCATATTCGGCGGCAGCTCGGGCCGGCACATGGTCATAGGCGTAGATCTGACCGTGGGGGTGGGCGATCGTTGCTCCCACCGCCGGTCCCCGGTTCTCAAAGACCAGGACGTAGTCCACGTCGGGACGTGACCCCAGCGCCTCGCTGCGCTCGGCCCACAAGTCCACCACGGCCCGTGCTCCCTCGGGACCGAGTGAGGCGAAAGTGGCGTCGTGCCGGTCGGTGTAGAGCACGACCTCGGCACGGCCGTCGGGCAGGGGTGGCCAGCGGTTGGTGAACCATCGAACGGTGTAGGGGTCGGGTGCTTCGAGTCCGCCGGGGCAGAACGGGCACTGTTGTGCCGGCAGGTTCGGGCGCGCCTGTCGGCCCGCCACGATGGTCGTCCGGTCGCCGGTGAGCGCGTCGACACGTGTGCTGATGTGCTCGGAGGGCGGGTGGTCACTGGACATGCCCTGAAACTACTGCGGCTACCGGCCGGCGTCGGTCCGTCGCTTGACCCCAACGACGGTGCCGGTGAGGATGACCGAATGCCTCAGGCTCAGGTCGGGAAGGTGACCCTTGATTACGAGGAGAGTGGCGACCCCACGGGGCCGGTCTTGCTCCTCGTGTCGGGACTGTCGGGTCAGCGAGTCTCGTGGGATGACGGGTTGTGTGGAGCGTTCATCGATCGCGGGTTCCGATTGGTTCGGTTCGACAACCGCGACGTGGGCCGCTCGACACAGATCGAGGACCCGCGTTCGCCCATGGACCTGATTGCCGACCGCCTGTCGGGTGGAGACGCCACGCCGCCGTACGTGCTCGCCGACATGGCAGATGACGCAGCCGGGCTCCTCGATGCGCTCGGGGTGGACGCCGCCCACGTCTTCGGCGTTTCCATGGGCGGCATGATCGCTCAGTCCTTGGCGATCGGGCATCGCGACCGCGTCCTCTCGTTGACCTCGGTCATGTCGACCACCGGTGACCGCGACGTCGGCAAGGCCGACCCGGCGGTCTTTGCTGCCATGATCAAGCCGCTGCCCAAGGACCCCGAGGAGGCACTCGTCCACCGGATCGAGCTCGCCAAGACCATTGGGACCCCCGCACTGTTCAACGAGGAGCGGGCCCGGGAACGGGCGGTGCGGGAAGCGGCGCGTGCTGCCGACCCGCTCGGCGTGGCCCGTCAACTGCTTGCAGTTGTCAGCTCGCCCAGCCGCTCCGAGGATCTGCAGCGCCTCGACATTGCGGCTCTCGTGATCCACGGTGACCAAGACCGTCTCATCGATATCTCCGGTGGTCAGCGAACCCACGAGTGTCTGAGCGGGTCGGAGTTCATGGTGTGTGAGGGGATGGGGCACGATCTTCCCGAGCCCTACTGGGAGCCGATTGTCGATCGGGTTGCGGCATTCGCCTGATCCACCGGACGAACGGGCGAGGCCAAGTGATGATGACCAAGGAGGGGTGAAGCAACATGGGACCACTGCACGGGGTGAAGATCCTTGAGATTGCGGGAATCGGGCCGGGTCCGTTCGCCGCCATGATGCTGGCGGACATGGGCGCCGAGGTTCTCCGGGTGGACCGGGCCGGCTCAGTGCGCGGCGGTGATCCCGCCAATCCGCCACTCGACTTGTTGGCCCGGGGCCGCCGGTCGGTTGGGGTCGACCTCAAGTCACCCGAGGGGGTCGCCCTGCTGCTCGATCTCGTTGACGGTGCCGACGGCCTGATCGAGGGATTCCGTCCGGGGGTGGCCGAGCGTCTTGGGTTCGGGCCGGACGTCTGCGCCCAGCGCAACCCGAGACTCGTCTACGGGCGGATGACCGGCTGGGGTCAGGACGGTCCCTACGCCCCCGCTGCCGGTCATGATCTCAACTACATCGCCCTGGCGGGCGCGCTCGCCCACTTCGGTCGCGCCGGGGAGCCACCGACACCCCCGATCAATCTGGTGGGCGATTTTGGTGGTGGCGGCATGCTGATGGCCTTCGGCATGGTCTGCGGTCTGCTTGAAGCCGCCCGGTCCGGGCAGGGTCAGGTCGTTGACGCCGCCATGGTCGACGGGGCGTCGGTGCTCATGACGATGATGTACGGCTTCGCCGCCATGGGTATCTGGAACGACGATCGGGGGACGAACCTTCTCGATACCGGCGCTCCCTGTTACGACGTCTACGCCACCTCCGACGGCAAGTGGATCTCCATCGGATCTCTCGAGCCACAGTTCTACGCGCAGCTCCTCGAGTTGCTCGAACTCGACCCTGCGACACTTCCCCACCAGCACGATCGTTCGGCATGGCCTGAGATGAAGGAACGATTCGCCGCCATCTTCGGCTCGCGTACCCGCGACGAATGGTGCGAGTTGTTCGAGGGAACCGACGTCTGTTTCGCACCGGTGCTGACCATGTCGGAGGCCACCCGACATCCCCACAATGTGGAACGTGGTGGCTTCGTCGAGGTTGCCGGGGTCACCCAGCCGGCCCCCGCTCCTCGTTTCAGCCGGACCGCCGCAGAGATCGCCATGCCACCCGCCCATCCCGGACAGCACACCGATGAAGCACTCGGCGACTGGGGGATCGACGCCGATCGGCGGGCGTCATTGCGCGCCGCTGGCGCCATTGCCTGACACTGACACCGTCCACGCCGAGGGGTTCGGATGGGGTGAGGGCCGGTAACCTGCGCCCATGGCGACGTTCGTGTTCTTCCACGCTCACCCCGATGATGAGGCAATCGCCACTGGGGGGACCATGGCGCGGGCCGCGGCCCACGGTCATGACGTGGTGCTCGTCGTCGCCACCCGGGGAGAGCAGGGTGAGCCTGTCCCGGGGATCCTCAACGAGGGTGAACCGTTGTGGCAGCGACGGATCGCCGAGACCCACACCAGCGCCAAACATCTCGGGGTAAGCCGGGTGGAGTTCCTTGGCTACGAAGATTCGGGAATGATGGACGACCCGGCCAACGACAACCCTGCCTGTTTCTGGCGCGCCGATGTTGACGAGGCAGCCGACCGGCTGGCGGCCATCCTCGCTGACGTGGATGCCGACGTTCTCACCGTCTACGACGCCCATGGCGGCTACGGCCATCCTGACCACATCCAGGTACACCGGGTCGGTCATCTCGCGGCGTCCCGGATGCCGATCGGATCGCCGGAGCGCGGTGGGGTCTTCGAGGCCACGATGAATCGCACCCACATCACCGATTTGCTTGCGCGCCAGGCCGAACTGCTCGGCGAGGAGGGAGTGGCGGCCGAGGCGGTCGCCAACGCCGAAGCGGGGGAGCCCGACTTTGGTTCGCACGAGGACGACATCACCCACGCCATCGACGTTCGGACGACGCTCGACGCCAAACGAGCGGCCATGGCCGCCCACGCATCCCAGATCGCTCCTGACTCATTCTTCATGGCCATGCCTGAGGAAGCCTTCGCAGCCGCCTTCGGCACGGAGTGGTTCATCCGCCCTGGCGCGCGGCGGGCGCCGGGTTCGCCGTTTGTTACCGAGCTTTTCCCCGTTCTCGGTGTTGACGAGGTCGGCACCGAGCTCGGCCGCTGAGACCAGTTCGACAGGATTCGTTGCGCGGTAGTGTCCACCCGATGACCAGAGACGTGACAATTATGAGATTTCCCATGCTGGGCCGGAAGAGATTGATGGCAGCGACGGTGCTCGCACTGCTCGTGGTCGCTTCGGGGTGTTCGACGACGCTGAACACCGGGACACTCCAGAGTCAGCTCGCGGAGCAGATCGCCGCCCGCATCGGGGTGCCCGCCGATGCGGTCACTGTCGTGTGCCCGACCGGGATTGCCGCCGAAGCCGGAGCGAGATCAGTGTGTTCGGCCAAGGTTGAGGGGTTCACCTACGAGGTCACCGTCGTTCAGACCAATAGCGAGGGTGCGGTGCAGTGGGATCTGAGTGAGCCCACCGAGGATGCCTCGACGACAACCTCGACGACGGCGGGCAGCTGAGACCAGACCGGCTCAGTCGCCCCGGTTATCCCCCGGCAACGTCAGGATCTCGGCTCCGTCATCGGTGACCACCAGCGTGTGCTCAAACTGCGCAACCCGGCTGGAGTCGACCGTGACAGCCGTCCAGTCGTCGTCCCAGATGTCGTGGTCCCATGAACCTGCCGAGATCATCGGTTCCACGGTGAAGGTCATTCCCGGTTCCATGATCGTTCGGGCGCGACGGTCGTAATAGTGGGGGATCTGGAGATTGGTGTGGAACTGCTCACCGATCCCGTGCCCGATGAACGCCCGCACCACCTCGAAGCCGTTGGCTTCGGCGTGGGTCTGGATGGCCCGGCCGATCACGTTCACCGGTTCACCGGGACGAACGGCGGCGATCCCGAGCGCCGTGCATTCCCTCGTCACCTCGATCAACCGAAGGGAGCCAGCGTCCACGGTGCCCACGGGCACCGTGAGGTTGGTGTCGCCGTGCACTCCGTCGAGGAAGATGGTGACGTCGAGGTTCACGATGTCGCCATCCTCGAGACGACGGTCATCGGGGATGCCGTGGCAGATCACTTCGTTGACCGACGTGCAGAGGCTCTTGGGAAAGCCCCGGTAGTTGAGGGGGCTCGGGTATCCCCCTCGGCGGATGCACTCCTCGTGGACGAAAGCGTCGAGTTCGTCGGTGGTGACGCCGGGCTTCACGAGCGCGGCGGCATCCCTCAGGATCTCTCCGGCGGCCCGGCCGGCACGGCGCATCCGCTCGATCACCTCGGGGGACTTCACGAGAGGCTCGTCCCAGTCCCGTGGGATGCCGCTGTCAGCGTAGGACGGTCGAGGGATCTCCGCGGGCACGGCGCGCATGGCCGAGAGTCGGCCAGGTCGCACTCGCTCGGTGCTGGCCCGATGGCAGCGCTTGAATTTGCTGCCACTGCCACACCAGCACGGGTCGTTGGGCTTCAGAACGGGAGCGACCACGGTTGTCACCTGATCAGTCTACGAGTCACGAGAACACGATGGTGCGGTCACCGGCAATGATGACCCGATGCTCGAGGTGGGCGGCCACAGCACTGGCGAGCACCGCAACCTCGAGTTCCCGGCCCCGGCGGACGAAATCCTCCACCGTGTCGCGGTGACTCACGCGCCCGACACCCTGGGCGATGATCGGACCGGCGTCGAGCTCGGCGGTCACGTAGTGGGCAGTGGCACCAATCACCTTGACCCCCCGGGCGTGGGCTTGTCGGTAGGGATCGGACCCGGCGAACGCCGGCAGGAACGAGTGATGGATGTTGATGCAGCGTCCCGCCCATCGCTCACAGAATTCCGGCGACAGCACCTGCATGTAGCGGGCCAGTACCACGAGGTCCGTGTCGGCGGCGACGAGGTGTTCCTCGAGCTGGGCCTCCTGGATTGAACGGCCTGCGTCCCCAATGGGCAGGTGGTGGAACGGGACCTCGAACCACGAGGTGAGCTCGGCGGCATCAGGATGATTGCTGGCGACCAGCACGGGTTCCATGGGCAGTTCGCCCGCCCGGTAGCGGTGCAACAGATCGACGAGGCAGTGCTCCTGACGGGAAGTGAGGATGGCGACCCGCAGGGGACGGTCCGACTCGTGGAACTCCACGCTCATGTTCAAGTCATCGGCGACGGGCCCGAATGCTGTGGCAAGGTCCTCGGCGGCGACGTCGAGGTTGTCGAGCTCAATGACCAGACGTTGGAAGAACTGGTTCGAGGATCGATCGGTGTGCTGTTGGGCGTCGACGATGTTGCCACCGTGGTCGGCAATGAAGCCGGCCACCGCAGCGACGATGCCGGGTGCGTCGGGGCACTGCAGCAACAAGACCCCGGTGCGGGGGTCGCGGCGGTCAGTGGGGTTGGGACGGTGGACCATGGCGCCCCGAGGCTAGCGGTGCCCGACTGGGGGACCCACCGGGTTGGAGGTCACCCCCGAATGTGGGGATGATGGAGGTATGACTGTCATCAAAATCAATGCCATCACCGTTCCGACCGAGAGTGGTGAGGAGGTGGCCAAGAGGTTCGCAGCCCGGGCGGGGGCAGTGGACGGCCACGACGGCTTCGAAGGCTTCGAACTCCTCCGACCCACCGACGACCGCGCGACTTGGTTGGTGGTGACGCGTTGGCGTGATCAGGAGTCGTTCGACGCGTGGGTGGCCTCACCGTCTTTCGCCCATGGACATCAAGGTGCTGGCTCGCCTCCTGCCGGCCACGGTCCTAGTGCCTCCAGTCCGGGCTCGTCCCAGGGTGGGCCACCCATGGGTCTGCAAGCGGAGCTCTGGTCGTTTGAGCCGGTGGTGACCTCCACTGGCAGTGACTGAACTTCGGTGGATTTCAACACGGTGCACTCCACGTTGGCGTGGGTGCTGGTGATCGCCAACGGTGCCGCCGGGCTGTGGGCACTCGGTGCCCAGTGGTGGGAACCATTGCGCGTGCGAACCTTGTGGTGGTTCGTTACCGCTGCCCAATCGCTGCTCTTCGTTCAGGCGGTGACCGGCGTGGTGCTGTACTCGTCGATTGACGGCCCGTCGCCACGCATCCACATGTTCTACGGGTTCCTGACTCTCGTTACCGTCGCCGTGCTGTACGGCTATCGGGTACCACTTGGCCAGCGCCGATACGTGCTCTACGGGTTGGGCAGCCTGTTCATCATGGGGCTCGGTCTGCAGGCCATGGCCAACGCCGGCCAACTGTCCTGACTCAGAGGTTGACCACTGGACATGTGGTGGTGCGGGTGATGCCCGACACGGACTGGACCCGGCTGACCACCATTCGGCCCAGTTCGTCGAGCGTCTCCGCTTCGGCCCGGGCAATCACGTCGTAGGGGCCGGTCACACCTGATGCCGAGACGACACCGTCAATCGCAGCGACGGCCCTTGCCACCTGCTCGGCGCACCCGACCTCAGTCTGGATCAGCAGGTAGGCAGTGACGGTCATGGTCAGCCGGCCGCCAGCCGGTCCTCGAGATCGTCAAGATGAACGGCGACACCCTGAGGGAGTCGGTCGCCGATGAAGGCGAAGTGCTCGGCAATGAGGGGGATCTCGCCCTTCCACGAGTCACGGTCCACCTCGAGGATGGCGGCCATGGTTGCGTCGTCGAGATCAAGGCCGCTGCGGTCGATGGCGTCGACGGTTGGCACCAGACCGATGGGGGTGTCGACAGCGTCCGCAGTTCCGTCGAGATGCTCGAGCACCCACTTCAGGACCCTGATGTTCTCGCCGTATCCGGGCCACATGAACTTGCCGTCTTGGTCCTTGCGGAACCAGTTCACCCAGAACAGTTTCGGGAGATTGGCCGGATCGGCCGACGCCCCGATGCGCAGCCAATGGGCCATGTAGTCACCGGCGTTGTACCCGAGGAAGGGCAGCATGGCGAAGGGGTCGAAGCGAACATCCCCAATGGTGCCCGCCGCCGCGGCGGTCTTTTCCGACGACATGATCGACGCCAGGAAGACGCCGTGGTCCCAGTCGCGGGCCGCCGTCACCAGGGGCACATTGGTGGCCCGACGTCCCCCGAAGAGGATGGCGGAGATCGGAACTCCGGCGGGGTCCTCCCACTCGGGAGCGATGGTGGGGCACTGAGCGGCGGGGGCCGTGAAGCGGGCATTGGGGTGAGCGGCGGGTCCGTCGGCGTCGGGAGTCCAGTCTTCCCCCTTCCATGAGGTGAGATGCGCAGGCGGCGTGGACAGGCCTTCCCACCACACGTCGCCGTCGTCAGTGGCCGCCACGTTGGTGAAGATGCAGTTGGCACCGACAGTGGCCAACGCCGCGGGGTTGGTGTCGGCGCTCGTTCCCGGCGCCACGCCGAAGAACCCGGCCTCGGGGTTGATGGCCCGGAGGCGTCCGTCATCATCGAACTTCATCCATGCGATGTCGTCACCGACAGTCTCCACCTTCCAGCCGGGAAGCGACGGCATCAACATGGCCATGTTGGTCTTGCCGCACGCCGACGGGAATGCCGCCGCCACGTAGCGCTTCTCGCCCCCGGGAGGCGTTACGCCGAGGATGAGCATGTGCTCGGCCATCCACCCTTCGTCACGGGCCATGGTCGAGGCGATACGCAGGGCGAAGCACTTCTTGCCCAATAGGGCGTTGCCTCCGTATCCCGAGCCGTAGGACCAGATTTCCCTGGTCTCGGGGAAGTGGACGATGTACTTGTTCT
>JALRFT010000222.1 GCA_023261915.1 Acidimicrobiales bacterium
CACCCCGCCTCACCACGACCACGTGCTCGATGCTCGGGGTCGACGCCAGCGCCTCGTCGGCCTGCGGTTTGAGGGGGAAGACCTCACCGCGGCGCCAGCCACCGTCGGCGGTGATGAGTACCTTCGCCGAGGCGTCGTTGATGCGATCGGCGAGCGACTGCGCCGAGAATCCTCCGAACACCACGCTGTGAGCGGCCCCGATTCGGGCGCAGGCGAGCATGGCGACCGCCGCCTCGGGAACCATCGGCAAGTACAGGTTGACTCGGTCTCCGCGGCCGACGCCCAAGCCGAGGAGCACGTTGGCGAAACGCTGCACCTCGACGTGGAGTTCGGCGTAGGTGATGGTGCGGGTATCGCCCGGCTCACCCTCCCAGTGGAACGCCACTCGATCGCCGTTGCCGGCCTCGACGTGCCGGTCGACGCAGTTGTAGGCGACGTTGAGTTCACCACCTACGAACCACTTGGCGAACGGCAGATCCCACTCAAGGGTCGTATGGAAATCGGTGTACCAACTCAGACGAGTTCTCGCCGCCTCAGCCCAGAAGGCCTCGGGGTTCGCCGCAGCGGTGGCGTACACCCCGTCGTCGGACACCACCGCTGCGGAGCGGAGGGCCTCGGGGGGAGGAAAGACGCGGTCCTCGTGGAAGTAGTCCTCAATGGTCGGTTCACTCATGGCACTCCCCCTGATTCCCCCACACGGCCGGCGCCGAGCCTACCGTCAGCCCGCGACGGGGTTGGCCGGAGACGTCGGACCCCACTCGAGGACCCGGTGGGCACCCAGACCGGAGGGGTCACACAGCGCCTCGGCCTCGCGGACCCGACTGCGGGCCCGGACGGCAGCGAGGTCACCGATGTGAGCGCGCTCGGCCCACAATTGCCGGCCCTCCTCCACCAGTTCGTCCATGCCGTGACTGATGAGGAAGTCGGCTTGCGACCGGTCGACGTCGGGTGGGCGGACATCGGCGAGTTGGTCGGAAGCCACATCACAGGTCAGGTCCTGGGTCCCACAATCTTCGAGCGGTCCGGTCCCCCGCCCGTGCACGGCGTAGGTCCGCATCCACTCCCCCTGACCCCGATGGGCCATGGAGGCGGTGGTGTCGGCGTAGTCAATGACGACGACCCGACCTGAAACCCCGACCACCCCGAAGGCCCAACGCAGCCACGACCGGGCCTCGTCCTCGAGGGGGACCCGCTGGCCTGACCGGACGTCGGGCGCAACCCGATCGAGCACCAGCACCTCGGGATCCTCGCGGCCGAGGGGGCGAAGGTCCTCGATGAGACCGGTGTCCCCCGCCGCCACCCACACCTCCGACCAGCCGGTCGACGTCCGTTCGACGAGTCGGGTGGGCAGGTTGTCGAGCAGCTCGTTGGCCAAGACGACATCCGCAGCGAAACCGGTCGGCAGTGCCGAAACGGAGATGAGGTGCACCCCGGCGAGCGGGCGGGGGCTGTCGAGAGCACTCGACGCCCCGAGCCGGTCGACGTGGCGGGCGCGCTGCGCCGCCGTGCGCTCCACCATCACCCACTCCAGCCGGTCCCCACACTCGGGAGCGGCGAGTCGAACGGCGGCGGCCAGTGTCCCCGGTCCGGCGCCCGGCTCAACGACAGTGAACTTCTCCGGGCGTCCCGCCTCAATCCACCACCGATCGACGGCGCGCGCCACCACCGCCCCGAAGAGGGGACCTACCTCAGGTGAGGTCAGGAAATCCCCGGCCCGGGCGCCTGCACGTCCCCCCGTGGCATAAAAACCGCGCCGTGGGTCGTAGAGGACGGCGTCCATGAACAGGTCGAACCGCAGGGGTCCGTCGAGGCGGATGCGTTCGAGAAGTTCATCGGTGAGCGGAGTGGACGCTTCAGGACCGTCGCTCGCCACGATGGGATCGTCAACCGCCGAAGGAGAGGAAGGTCTCTGCTCCGGTGACTCGGGCAAGAACCTGAGGCAGCACGCCGACCACCACGGTCACCGCCACCGTGATAGTGAGTGCCGCAGCCAGAGACACGGGGACACGGATGGGTGTCGTGTCTCCATCAGGGGCCGGATCGACGAACATCACCTTGGCCACCCGGGCGTAATAGAAGAGGGCGATGACCGAGGCGACGCCCACGATCACGGCGAGGATGTACCCAGCGAGTGTGCCGGGTTCGATCAGCGCCAAAAAGACGGTGAGCTTGCCGTACCAACCCGCCAACGGGGGGATACCCGCCAGCGAGAACAGAAACACGCTCATGCACACGGCGAGAACCGGGGAATACGAGAACAGTCCACCGTAGGAGTCGATCTCAGCCGACCCGGTCTTGCGGGCAACGGCAATGACCACGGCGAAGGCACCGAGGTTCATGGCGGCGTAGATCACGAGGTAGGTCGACACCGCCTCTACGGCAAGAGCGGCACTCGACCCGGAGACCCCGGCGACGGCGAGGGGGGCGAGGATGTAGCCGGCCTGAGCCACACCGGAGTAGG
>JALRFT010000261.1 GCA_023261915.1 Acidimicrobiales bacterium
TGCGGCCCTTGGGCCCGAGGGTGACCTTGACGGCGTCGGCGAGGGCGTTCACTCCGGCCTCGAGAGCCCGACGGGCCTGGTCGTCAAACTTCAGGATCTTTGCCATTGGTTTCTCCTGTTCAGCGTGTCGGCGTCACTTGAGGACGGCGAGCACGTCACGAGCGTTGAGGATGAGCAGGTCCTGACCATCGACGGTGATCTCGGTCCCGCCGTACTTGGAGTAGACGACCTTGTCGCCGACCTTGACGTCGAGGGGAATCACCTCGCCGGTCTGCTCCGAGCGGCGGCCGGGGCCCACAGCGAGGACCTCGCCCTGCTGGGGCTTTTCCTTAGCGGTATCGGGGATGACGAGACCCGAGGCAGTGGTCTCCTCGGCCTCGCTGGTCTTGACGACGATGCGGTCATCGAGCGGCTGAAGATTCATGGCTGACACCCTCCCTGGGCGTGTTCGTTGTCTGTTGCTGGATCGTTGTCATGCCAGCACTGCTGGCATTCCCCACCGGCGAGCGATTAGCACTCGTCGATTGCGAGTGCCAAGCATACGGGGAGGGGGCCCGGGAC
Source organism: Acidimicrobiales bacterium (assembly GCA_023261915.1). GTDB lineage: Bacteria > Actinomycetota > Acidimicrobiia > Acidimicrobiales > Acidimicrobilacustridaceae > M30B73. The sequence continues at coordinate 562 of JALRFT010000261.1, forward strand.
GACAACCCGAACCGCCCTGCTCCCCCGGGGCCGGCCACCCCGGGTGGTCGCCCCGCCTCAGAGAACGGGCAGACGCAGGTTGGCCTGGGCGCCGGTGTCGAGCGGCGACGGCCCGTCCTGGGACAGCCGCCACCATGCCGCCGCCGCCACCATGGCGGCGTTGTCGGTGCACATGGACCGGCTGGGCAGCAGCGGGTGGATCCCGTCGGCCATGCAGGCATCAAGCATGGATTCGCGCAACTGGGAGTTCGCCGCCACGCCCCCGGCGAGCACCAGGCCCCGGGCCCCGTACTCGGCCGCCGCCCGCCGGGCCTTGGTCACGAGTACGTCCACGACGGCCTGTTGGAACGACGCCGACACGTCGGCGGTGGACACCTGGGGGTTCTTGCGGACGTGGTTCACCACCGACGTCTTCAACCCCGAGAACGAGAAGTCGTAGCCGTCGTCGAGCATGGCTCGGGGGAACGCAATCGCCGTCGGGTCCCCGGCCATGGCCTCGGCGTCGATGGCCGGCCCACCGGGGTATCCGAGCCCGAGGAACCGAGCCACCTTGTCGAACGCCTCACCAGCGGCGTCGTCGAGCGTCGAGCCCAACAGCCGGTAACGACCGTGACCCTCCATGAGCACAAGCAGGGTGTGCCCCCCCGAAACCATGAGGACCACGAGCGGAAGTTCGAGTTCGGGTTCTTCCAGAAACGCCGCGTAGAGGTGAGCTTCGAGATGGTTCACGGCCACGAACGGCACGTCCCACACCAGCGCCAGCGCCTTGGCGGCACTGACCCCGACGAGCAGGGCCCCAATCAGCCCCGGCCCCACGGTGGCCCCCACGGCGTCGACATGCCCGTCATCGAGCCCGGCCTCGACCAAGGCCTGAGCAACCACCGGGGTGAGAAGTTCCACATGGGCGCGACTCGCCACCTCAGGGACCACGCCGCCGTAGCGAGCGTGGAGGTCCACCTGCGACGACACCACCGACGACAACACCTCCCGGGCGTCAGCCACCACCGCAGCTGCCGTCTCGTCACACGACGTCTCGATCCCCAGGATTCTCATGATGCACTCCCCGTTGCCTCGACCTCTGCGGTGACGCCCAGTGCGGCCAAACGGCGGCCGTAGTCATCGGAGGTCACGTCTTGGGCCCACAGCACGAGGGCGTCTTCGCCGTTGTCGCTGTAGTAACCCTTGCGCACACCCGCCGGGGCGAACCCGAACTGCCGGTAGAGCCCCAACGCCGCCTCGTTCGACGCCCGAACTTCGAGTGTCAGGGCCGCTACCTGTCGCCGGCGAGCGTCGGTGACGAGGGCGGTGAGCAGGGTGGTGGCCACCCCGGTGCGGCGGTGGGCGTCGTCGGTGGCGATGGTGGTGATGTGGCCGTCATCACCGGCGTAGAGCATGCCGGCGAAACCAACCACTCGCCCGGCCCGGCGCGCCACTCGGTAACAACGGGTGTCGTCCCCCCGGCCGAGCTCGGCGAGAAACAGTGCCGGCGACCACCGCTCACCGTCCTGTTGGCCATCGATGCGGACCACCTGACGCAGATGCCGTCGACGCATCGGCACCACCTCGAGGGTCCCCGCCGACGTCACGACGACTCCCGTGTGATCCAGCCGATCTCGGCGTCGGGCTTGCGCAGGTAGAGCGGCTCGATCTCCCACGGCTTCACCCACTGCTCCCGCAACGCCCGGGCGTGGGCCAACATGACGAGCGACGAGGCGGACGGGTAAGCGAGTTCGGCGTCGGCCACCTCAACCTGATGCAACCCGTCGAACACCTCGGGGTAGCGCAGGGCGCCGTCCCCCACGAGCAGACAGTCCTCACCTCCGGCGAGCACCTCGGAGGCCACGTCGTCGGGAGGGCCGACGGCCGGGCCCGACACCCGCTGGATACCGCCGGGGACCTGACGGTAGAAGGCGTGGTACACCTCGCCCCGTCGAGCGTCGACGACGGCGCCGATGAGCCGGGGGGTGAACCGCACGGCGAACGCCAACAAGTCGAGACTGCTGACGCCAATCATCGGTACCCGCAGGGCATGGGCCATGGCCTTGGCTGACGCCACCCCGACCCGCAGGCCGGTGAAGAGACCCGGACCGAGATCGACGGCCACCACGCTGACCTCCGACAGTTCAATGCGCGCCTGCTGACAGGTGAAGGCGATGGCCGGTGTCAGCGTCTCGGCATGCTGGCGGGCCCGGATGGAGTGACTCGAGGCCAGCACACCCTCGTGGCCGCCGACGGCGCACGACACCTGCGCCGTGGCAGTGTCGATACCGAGGATCAACATGAGTCGGCCTCGGCGGCGTCAGCGTCGGCGAGCCACGGGGCGAGCGCGGCTGCCAAGGCCCGTCGACGAGCGGACCAACGACTCCCCACGGTGCTGAGGGCGAAGTGACGGTCGTCGTCCCCCTCCCCGAGACTGATGTGGATCTCGAGGTAGTCGGCGGGCAGCACCGGGGTGATCATGTCCCCCCACTCAATGAGGACGACGCCCTCGTCGTCGAGCAGTTCGGCCAGCGCCAGGTCGGCCACCTCGTCGAGCCGGTCAAGGCGGTAGACGTCAAGGTGGTGCAGGGTCAGCCGACCGTCGTAGCGGTTCACCAGCGTGAACGTCGGGCTGGTGATGGGTTCATCCACCCCGAGGGCCCGTCCGAACCCCTGGGCGAAGGCCGTCTTGCCCGCGCCGAGGTCCCCGGTCAGCAGCACCAGATCCCCGGGCCGGGACAGCTCCGCCACGGCTGCGGCAAGCGCCCGGGTCCCTTCGGGGGCTGCGGTGGAGGCGGTCAGGTCAGCGGACACGATCCCCAACGCTACCGCTGCCCGCCCCCGGCCCTGCCCCAGCCCACATTGGGACCAACGCCCCGTGGCAACCGACGGCGGGCGTGCCACCCTCGGCGGTGGAATCCGCAACGGGACGACACCCTCTGATGACAGGACACACCGTGCACCTCCCCGCCCCCGACCCCACCACCTGGTTCGCTGCCTCCGGACCCTTCGTCAGTTGCTGGCTGCCCGCCCTCTCTGCCAGCGAGGACCCCGCCCGTCGATTGCGACTCGAGTGGCGCCACGCCCGCAGCGAACTCGTTGGTGCCCCCGAGGTCGCCCTGGCTGCCATCGACAATTTGCTGGGCAGCGAGCGCGCCCATGAGGACCGGGCAAGCCTCCTCGTGTTCGCCGACGCCACCGGCACCGTCGCCGGCCTCCATCTGGCCGCCCAGCCGGCCACCAGCTGCGCCTGGGTGGATGCCCTCCCCCGGCTGGGCCCCGTGCTGCTCGCCCGTCAACAGGTCATCCCCCACATCGTGGTCATCGCCGATCGGGCCGGTGCGGACATTGAGGTGGTCGACCACGGCGAAGCGGTCACCGAGCACGTTGAGGGCGACACCACCTACCTCCATCGCAGTCACCCGGGCGGTTGGTCGCAGCGTCGCTACCAACAGCGGGCGGAGAACACGTGGGAGCGCAACGCCAAGGGTGTCGCCGGTGAGGTCGATGCCCTTGTGGGAGAAGTGGGGGCGCGCCTCGTGGTGGTGGCCGGGGACCCACGGGCGGTCGGGTTCCTCACCGAACACGCCACCGACCGTCTCGCCGCAGTGCTCCACCACGTCGAGGGGGCAGGCCGATCCGATCGGGACCCCTTCGCCGAGGTAGCCGGTGAGGTCCACCGGCTCGAGGAGGCGTTGGTCCGACGCGACCTCGCTGACGTGCTCGAACAATTCACTGCTGGGACCGCCAACGGTGGGATCACCGACGGGGCGGAACGAACCCTCGCCATGGTGGACCAGGGTCGGGTCGACCGGATCCTCGTGCACGACGACGTCACCGATGACCGCCGGGCGTGGTTTGCCCCGAGCGCTCGCCAGGCGGCCACGGACCCCGACACGCTGGCCGCACTGGGCCTCGAACCCGTGGAGGGACGACTCGTCGACGTGGCGCTGTGGGCGGCACACACCACCGGCGTGCCGATCACCATGCTCCCCGACCCGATCCCCGATGGCCCCAGCGGAGGCATCGGCGGACTGCTGCGGCGGTAGAGCCCGGCGCTAGTGGTGGTAGTGACGACCCACCCGGGGGCCGATGCCACATACGATCTCATTGGGGATGGTGCCGAGCGCCAGCGCCCAGTCCCACGGGCTGATCGTCTCGTCACCCTGAGTGCCGAGCAACACCACCTCGTCGCCAGGACCGATCTCTGACTCCGCACCCACGTCAACCATCAGCTGGTCCATGGTCACCCGTCCCACCATGGGGTACCGACGACCACCGATGAGCACCTCGCCCCCCACCGACGACAACGCTCGCGGGACACCGTCGGCGTAACCGATGGGGATCGTCACGACAACGCTGTCACGTTCCAGTCGGTGAGCGAGGCCGTAGGACACTCCCTCCCCCGCCGGAAGTTCCATGCGGTGCGATACCCGGGTCGAGAGGGTGAGAGCCGGGTGAAGTTCCACTCGGCCATCGAGGGGCGGAGAGGCCGAGATGCCGTAGAGGGAGATCCCGACCCGCACGAGGTCGTAGCGGCTGCGGGGGTGGTCGATGCCCGCCGCCGAGTTGGCAGCGTGGGTGAGCGGAGGCCGGATGCCTTCGGACTCCAACGTGCGGAGCACCTCCTCGAACCGGTCAATCTGCCGATCGGTGAAATCACTCGTCGGATCGTCGGCGATGGCACAGTGCGTCCAGACCCCCTCGAAATCGAGTTCGGGTCGCTCGGCCAACACCCGGGCCAGCGCCAGCGCCTGGGGAGGCCGCGCACCGAGGCGATTCATGCCGGTGTTGACCTTGAGGTGGACCTGGGGGCGCCGACCGAACTCTTCGCCCGCCTGCGCCAACGATTCGACGGCGTCGGGGGTGTACACCGCCACCCGCAGATCCCAGCGCACGGCCGCAGCCAGATCGGCCCCGCGGGGTTCACCGAGCAACATGATGGGGGCGTCGATTCCCGCCTTGCGCAGGACCGCTCCCTCCTCGACGAGGGCGACGGCCAGCCACGTGGCCCCCGCCTCAAGCACCGCCTGACTGACGGCGATGGCGCCATGGCCGTACCCGTCGGCCTTGACCACGGCACACAGCTCGGCTGGTTGGACGCGCGCACCGATGGAGCGAATGTTGTGCCGGATGGCCTCGAGATCGATGTGGGCCCGCGTCGGCCGCACGGTCAGCCGTCCGACGCCCGGCGGTCACCCTCGTTGATGATGGCCCGCACGATGTCACCCCGGGCCACGATGCCCACGAGGTGATGGGAGGCGTCGACGACGGGCAGACGCGACACGTTGTGGTCGTGCATGGCCGTGGCCGCGTCCTCCACGGTGGCCGAGTCCACGACACAGTGGGGGTCGGGGGTCATGACCTCACCCACCGTGGCGCCCAGAGCCTTGGCTACCGACTCATCGAGCGCCTTCTTGTCGAACGGCATGGTGACGTTGACGCCGAGGAAGTTCACCACGGTGGGGAAGTGCAGTCGGGCCTCCTCCACCACGAGGTCCCCGGTGGACAGGATCCCCACCACCCGGCCGGCAGCGTCAACCACCGGTCCGGCATCGACCCCGCGGTCCATGAGCCGACGCATGGCCGTCTCCACATTCTCATCCGCGGTGAACGTCACCACCTCGGTAGTCATGACCGTGGCTACGGGCACCTGGCTCAACATGTCAGCTCCTGTCGATCGTCCTGAGGGTGGCGTTACCGCCCGGGCGGGCGACACCCATGGCGGCGACGGCTGCCGGTACGAGACCAGCGAGGTCCGAGGCCACCAGACCCTGCGACCAGCCTAGGTCGGCAGCCCGGCCGTGACCGTACGCCGCCATCCCCGCCGCATGGAACGGTGGCACCCCCTGGGCACACAGCGACCCCACCATTCCCGCCAGCACGTCCCCGGTGCCCGCTGTCGCCAGCCGGGCGTCACCACTGGTCGACAACAGCACTTCCCCTGAGGGAGAGGCCACCACGGTCGTGGGCCCCTTGAGCAACACGACGGCACCGCACGACGACGCGAGTGCCCGGGTCTCGGCAACCCGATCAATGCCGGGGGCGTGCCCGCACAGGGCGGTGAACTCCCCGTCATGGGGCGTGAGCACGACATGGTCACCGAGTCGACCGGCGCTGAGCCGCCCACTGGCCGCCAGCAGACGGAGCCCGTCAGCGTCGACGACGACCGGCACTGGCGAACGGTCGACGAGCGTCGCCACCTCGACGGGATCCACCGATGAACCCATGCCGTTGCCAACCACCAACGCCCCAAAACGTGTCACGTCTGCTGTCATCGCCGCCCACCAGTCCCGCTCGGGCAGAGCCGTGCGGACAACCTCGAGCGGCACCCGGCCACCCGACGTCGTTGCCTCAGGGGCGACTCCGGGGGTTGACAATCGGACATATCCCGCACCGCTGCGCTGAGCGCCGGCACACACGAGGGCCGCGGCCCCGTCCATGCCCGGACCGCCAGCCACTACCCACACGGCGTGATCCCACTTGTGGTCACCCACCTCCCGACGGGGCCAGTGCCCCGCCACGCCGACGTCATCGAGCAAGGTCATGGTGGCCGACGAAGTGTCGAGCCCGATGTCGGCCACCGTCAACGATCCGACGTAGGACGACCCCGGAGTGAACAGCAGACCGGGCTTGACGGCAGCGAAGGTGACCGTGGCGTCCGCCCACAATGGACGAGTGCCTTCAGCTACCTCCCCCGTCGTGCCGTCGACGCCCGAGGGGATGTCCACCGCGAGCACCAAAGGCGTGCGATCTGCTGGGATGCGCGGGGCTGACCACGACCCGCGAAACCCGGTGCCATAGGCAGCGTCAATGACGAGGTCACACAACGGCAGCTCGGCGGGGACCTCGGTGGCGGCCAACACCTCAACGCGTGCACCCGCCTGTTGCAGCACCGCCGCCGCGGCACGACCGTCGTTGCCGTTGTTGCCCTTGCCCGCCATCACCACGACGCGACGGCCATAGGCACCACCGAGCAAGTCAAGTGCCCGACGGGCCACCGCTCTCCCCGCCCGCCCAATCAGCACCTCGACCGGTTCGGGGGCGGCAGCATCGATGCGGGCCATCTCGGCAGGAGTGACCACCGGCGATCCGAGCGGCATTCTCCCCACCACGTCAACCACCCGAGGCCACCACCACCGCCGCGGCGACCGATGAGCTGTGGGTGAGACTCACGTGGAACGAGGCCACCCCGCGTTCAGCCGCCAGCGTCGCAGCCGTGTCGTGCAGGTGGATCGACGGTTCCCCTGACGCCGAACGCACCACCTCGATGGAGCGCAACGGCGTGGCGCCAAGTCCGGCTCCGAGCGACTTGAGCACGGCTTCCTTCGCTGCGAACCGGACAGCGAATCGTTGGGAGGGATCACGCGAGGCTCGGGCCCACGCGGCCTCCTCGGGTGTGAACACACGATCCACAACCGAGGGAGTACGAGCAATGGTGGCCCGCATGCGCTCAACCTCAACGAGATCGATCCCCACACCAACCACCCCGGAAGGCATCGGCTCAGCCACCCTGACCGCGCCAGTATCGGGCGAGTTCGTTGATGGGGTCGGTCATGAGTTCGGTGATGCCAACGGTGGCGAGCACGTCGTCGCGGAACGCCGGTTCGGTCTCTAACACGGCGTCGCGAAGCGCCGTGTAGCGCTCCCGATACCCCTCGAGAACCGAACGGAGCGTTTCCACGGCGAGGCCATCACGAAGCGTGACATGCAACAGCGTCAGACCGGTGGCCTGTTTGTCCTTCACCTCGGGCACGATCAACACCGTCCGCCCGTCGGATGCTCCGCGGGCCATCAGCACCCGCTGTTCGGCGGCCACCCGTCGTTTGGTACCACGCAGCACTGGGTTGGTGGCCGTGCGGCTCCGCAGTTCGCGACTGATACCGGCAGCATCCACCACCTCAATGGCCGGTTCCTGATCAGCGTCCAGACGACCATCGATCCCGTAGCGCGTCCACCGCGACCGATCCGCCGTCGACAGCGGCGATGTGCACGGCCGGGGGCAGTCCCACCGCGACCCGCGCCG
>JALRFT010000278.1 GCA_023261915.1 Acidimicrobiales bacterium
GTTCCGACTGGGGCTTGGCTTTTTCTGCTGTGTGTTCGGAGGTCTATGCGGTTCTTTCACGTGCATCTTGCCAGGAGAGATCGCTTCTTTCGAGCTTGCAGTGGTCGTGGTTTGCTATTTGGCGGCATCCGCGCTCCCGTCTGTGGTATTCCCGAGAGGTTCGCTCTTTCGGAAGTCCTATGGCCTCAAGGTTTCCAGTCCCAGCGCAGCGCTTGGAACGCTGACAGCGTGGTCTTGCCGGCACCGTTCTCGCCCAGGAGAGCGTGTACCTCACCTACCCGGACCTCAAAGGTGACGTCATCGTTGGCGACCACACCGGGAAATCGCTTGGAAACACCGAGAGCGGCCACCGCAATTGCGGTGGCCGCTCCGGCATCGTTCGACACGGTCATGACCGTGACTGAAGGGAAAGATCAGCCAGTCGGACTGCCATCAACGCCCTTCACGAACCAGCTCATGGAATACAGGTCGGCCTTGGTCAGCTTCTGGCCCTTCGTGATCTTGACCTCACCCGCCTGGTCCTGCCGATCCTCGAGACCCCAGTACCAACCGAAGTCGGTGGCCCCGCCCGACTTGGCCTGAGCCAACTCGGTGTCGATGACCGTCTTGGTGTCGGCGGCAACAAGCGAACCAAACGGTGCCAGCGACGTGAAGCCGTCAGCGATGGTCCCGTAGTAATTGGCCTGCTTCCAGGTGTTGCTCTTCACATCGTCGACACGGCTCAGGTAGTACGGGCCCCAGTTGTAGGTAGCCGCTGTGAGCCACACGTTGCCGTAGGCGCCAGACTGATCGGAGTCGTAGCCAACCCATGGAATGTTGTTGGCCTCGGCGACCTCGCCACCCGATGGGCTGTCCTGATGGGTGAAGAGCACGTCGACACCCGAAGCCACGAGGGACTCGGCTGCCTGCTTCTCAACCGTCGGGTTGAACCAGGACTTCGTCCACACAACCTTCGTCGTGGCTGCCGGGTTCACCGACTGTGCACCAAGGGTGAAAGCGTTGATGTGACGAATGACCTCGGGGATGGCGAACGGAGCGACAACACCAATGGTGTTGTTCTTGGTCGCCTTACCCGCAGCGATACCCGAGAGGTAGATGGTGTCTTCACCGGCACCCCAGATCTCGGCGTAGTTCGAAGGAACGGTCTTCCCGCCCGTCAACTGGTCACCGGTGGCCTGCTCGAACTTCACATCGGGGTACTTGGCCGCAGCGGCCACCATGGCGTCCTGGTAGCCGTAGGAGGTGGCGAAGATGATCTTGTTGCCATCCTTAACGAGGTCATCGATGACCTGTTCGACCTCGGGACCCTCAGGGACGTTCTCCTTGAACGTGGTCTGCACTTCGTCGCCCAGTTCAAGCTCGACGAACTTCCGACCAGTGTCATGGGCCTGCGACCAGCCGCCGTCATTCGACGGGCCGACGTAGATCCAGGCGGCCTTGAGTCCGTCGCCGGAAGCCGAGGAGCTCTCGCTCGAACAGGCCGAGGCGACAAGGCCCACCGAGGCAAGCAAGGCGATGCCGGCGACAGCGACTGCTCGCATCGACCGGCGTGGGTGTGTCGTGGTTGTCATGTTCTCCCCATGAGATGAAGCCGCCGCCGAGGCGCACGGCCTTGTCGTGATGATGGACTGTCTCTGCTGCACGTCGGTGGACCCGACCGCCTGACGACGACCGCCATCCCCCAAGGGGGACTCCACCCAAGAGGGAACATAGTGCGGCGGCACGGGGCGCGCGTGTCCGCAGTGTGAACTGATTTCCCGAGGGTCTGGGGCCGGGTGGAACCGAGCGCACACGGGACAAGCAATCCACTTCAACTCGAGGCCGAACTCCATCCGCCGACGAACGACACAGGGACCGCCCCGAGGAGCGGTCCCTGTGTGGTTTCGATGGTGGCGGGGGCAGGATTTGAACCTGCGACCTTCGGGTTATGAGCCCGACGAGCTACCAGACTGCTCCACCCCGCGGCGTGCCTGCAGTGTAGGCCCCACCATTGCTGCTTCCAAAGTGGGGGCGCGGCCAATGGTCGCCCCGGCCGGAAGTAGTGTCAGAGCACGTATCTAAGGGGGAATGCCTTGTCCACCACGTCGTCACGTCACGCCAATAGCCACTGGCTCCTGCGCCGTCTTGCCACCGCCGCAATCTGTGTGGGGATGGTGGCCAGTGTGGTGCCACTAGCGGGTACAGCCGGTGCCGGCGAGGCCCCCAGCGATGCGACAGCTACACCAGCAACCATCGCCTTCCCCGATGTGCCGAACAACGCCTTCTTCGCCGAGGCCGTGAACTGGCTCGCCTCCAACGGGATCACCTCAGGCATCGCCGTGCCCGGGGGTGTGATCTTCGCCCCCGAGCGGGTCGTGACCCGGGCACAGATGGCCACCTTCCTGCACAAGATGATGGGGCAACCTGCTGCGGCGACCTCCTGTGGCCTTAGCGATACGTCAGCAATTCCCGAGAGTGTCCGACAGGCCGTGTGCTGGCTCCGGTCGGAGAACATCACCATTGCCAACCCCTATCGTCCCCAGGGTGCGGTGACGCGGGGGGAGATGGCCCTCTTCCTCTACCGCTTGGCCAAACTCGAACCCCAACCGACAAGCTGTGGCTTCCAGGACACCCCCATCGGTGGCGAGTTGGCCTCGGCCACCTGTTGGATGAAGACCCAGTTCATCACCAACGGTCTCGACGGCAATCCTGCCCGGTATGGCCCGGGTGTTGCCGTGACCCGCGGGCAGATGGCGGCGTTCCTGTTCCGCATGGCCTCCACGCCCGAGATCTGGTTCGATCGCCCGCCACCGAGTGCCCGCTTCGACTGCGAGGTTCTCGATCCCCGCAGCTGTCTGCTGCCCTTCCCCTCGAACCACTTCACCCGGCCTGACGCCACAACCGACACTGGCCTTCGCCTCGATTTTGATCAGTTGTCTATGCCCCGCAACGCCAAGGGTGTGCGCATCGACCCCACTGACCAGAACCGATCCGATGGGTTCAGCCCCGGATCAGCGCTGCTGGTCCACTTGCCCAGCGTCGATCTCGCCCGGTCCGGAGCCGCACCCATCACCGACATGGGCTCATCGCTCGATGCTGACGCGCCAATCGTGATCGTCAACAAAGACACCGGCCAACGGCACCCCTACTGGGCCGAGCTCGACGCCCAGGTCACCGATGACGGCGACCAGATCACCTTCATCCGCCCGGCAGTGAACTTTGACGAAGGCGCCACCTACGTGGTCGGTCTGCGCAACCTCGTCGACGAGGCCGGCGCACCCCTTCAGCCCTCCGCCGCCTTCGCGGCCATCCGCGACGGCGGACCGGCCCCCTACCCCGCCGTCGAGACCCGCCGGAGCGAAGTGAACGCCTCAATCGACTTCCTCGACACAACCGTGACCGGACTCGAGAGGTCCGAGCTGTACCTCGCCTGGGAGTTCACGGTGGCCTCGGCCGAGAGCATCTCGGGACGATTGCTCAAGATCCGCGACGAAACGTTCGACCTCTACTCCACCAAGGCCCCCTCAGCCACGGTCACGTCAACACCGACAACCGGTGACTGCGCCCCGACGCTGCTCAGGTGCGTCACCGGGATCTTGAAAGTGCCCAACTACCTCACAGGTTTTGGCCAGTCCGGTAGCCGGTTCAACCTTGGTCCCGACGGGCTGCCGAGACGAAACACCAACACGGCTACCTCCAAAGCCACCCTTGACGTCACGTACTGGTGCGCCATGCCCGCCAACGCGTCGGCCGACAATCCCACGCGGATGGTGCTCGCCGGGCACGGGTTGCTCGGCTCGGGACGCATCGCCCAGGAAGATCTCGACTGGGCGATCCGGGACGGGAATCTCACGGTGTGCGCCGTCGACCTCTGGGGCCTCTCCCAGGACGACCTCCTCTCAGGCTCGGTCCTGACGCTGCTCCAGAACCTCAGTGACTTCCCGACGCTCCCTGATCGCGGCCAGCAGGCCATCCTCAACATGTTGGTCCTCGGCCGGGCCCTCAAGGACCCTCGGGGACTCGGCAGTCTCACTCAGTTCCGCGACGCCCAGAATCGCGACGTACTCGACCACGATCAGCTCTTCTACATCGGACTCTCCCAGGGCGGGATCATGGGCGGCGCACTGATGGCCGTCGCCCAGGACTTCGATCGCGGCCTGCTTGGTGTACCCGGCATGAACTACTCGACGCTGCTCGACCGCAGCGTGCTCGGCAAGCCATTCGCCTCGATCATTGAGGGCGCCTACGGCGGTGACCCCATTGAACGGTCCATCGGCTCGGGCGTCGTGCAAATCCTGTGGGATAGATCCGAAGCCAACGGTTACGCCCACCACATTCTGAGCGATCCCTACGCCGATACTCCGGCCAAGGAGATCCTGATCTTCATGGCGTTTGCCGACGAGGCCGTGGCCAACGTGGCCACCGAGGTGATGGCCCGGACCATGGACATCCCCTTGCGTCAGCCGGCACTCGCCCCCGGCCGCAGCCCCGATGTCACGCCGTTCTGGGGGATTGACTCCCTCACCACCTTCCCCCATCAAGGCTCGGGCATGCTGGTGTGGGACTTCGGTAACCCGCCACCGCCCACCACCAACGTCGGACCTGACTCCACCCCGGGGTTCCCCGATCCTCATGGGGCCGGTGCCCGCCTCTCAGCGCTGCGCACCCTTATCGACGAGTACCTCGCTGAAAATGGTCCGTTCAACGACGTCTGCAACGGCAATCCCTGTGCCGGGCCACGAGACCTCTAGAACGACGGAGGGTCAAGGTGGCAGCCAACCGGGTCGCCCCGGCTACGATGCGTCCATGATCACGACCTCCCGCACTGCCCGCCGCCTCATTGCCACCGGGGCAACAGTCGCATTGGTTAGCGCACTCGCCGTCGGCGGGACCACCGCTGGTGCCGCCGTGGTCCCCCAGACCTACACGGTGGCCGGTTCGATAGCTGTCGGCCCGCCGCCTGCAGTCGTCCTCCCGTCGGGAGCATCCATCAGCTTCGATCTTGACGAAACCTCCGGAGCCATCAGCAATGGCGTCACCACCATCGCCCCCTTCGAGCGAGGCGGCACCGGGCCGCAGGCTGACATCATCATCACTGATGCAACTCCTTTCACGGGCAATCTGAACTCGACCACCGGCCAGGCGGTGGTGAACTTCAGCTTCAACGTCCGCATCGCCATCAGTGAGACCGTGATCTGCGATCTCGGTGGCCCCGTCAACATTGAGGCATCGACGACGAACCCCGGCGGATCGCCGCTGGCTGGAGGCTTAGCAACCGTGGTTGCCGCACCATTCAGCGTGCCAGCTGTCGTGGAGGGTCCGACCTGTGACAGCAGCGTCGTCAGCGCCGCCAACAGTCTCTTGGGGTTACCGTCCTCAGATTCGACCGCGACCTTCACCGTGACGAACACGACGCCAGCACCCGTTCCCGCTCCGGCGAAGCCTGCGTTCACCGGCTGAGTCAATTCCGGTCCAGCATCACCCGGGTAAACCGAGTTCTACCGACGCGGACCCATCATCTCGGGATTCTCAGCTAGCCACGCCCGCAGTTCCGCTTTCAGAACTTTCCCTCCGGCGTTGACTGGGAGGTGGTCAACGACCACCACGTGCCGCGGCACCTTGAACCCGGCGAGTCGCCGGCGCACCGTGGCGACAAGTTCATCGGGGTCGATCACCGCACCCGATTCGGGTACGACCACCGCACAGACGTTTTCGCCCCACGTGGGATCAGCTACGCCGACCACCGCTACGGCAGCCACACCCGGTGTGGCGAGCACTGCCTCCTCCACCTCCCGGGAGGCGACATTCTCACCGCCGGTGATGATGAGGTCTTTCTTCCGATCCACCACTCGCAAAAGCCCGTCGGGTCCGAGTGAACCGAGATCACCCGTTCTCAACCACCCTTCGCCCAACACCGCCGCTGTGGCATCCGGATCATCGAGATAACCCGCCATCACCTGGGCGGCTCGCACCTCGATCTCCCCCACGCTCCCCTCGGCCGCCACTACGCCTGACTCCATGGCAGCAATGCGGACCTCAACACCCGGGGCCGGATACCCGGCTGCAGCGAGGAGATCGTCGTCGCCGTCACGAAGAGCACGCCGGTGGGACTCGACGCCGAGGAACACGGCGTTTCCCGATAGCTCGGTCATGCCGTATCCCTGAGTGAAGTCGAGTGCCGGCAACTGCCGGTGGGCACGCTGCAGAAGCGCCGGCGGCATCGGCGCCGCTCCGTAGGCGACCAGTCGAAGGGTAGACAGCGAGGACACGGCTTCCGGGTGGGCGTCGAGGTGGTCACACAACGACGCCAACATCGTCGCCGCCAACGAGGTCGACGTCACGGTGTGGCGTTCCACCGCTGCACAAAATCCCTCCGGTTCAAACCTTTCGGTGAGGACCACGGGTCGACCGTGGGCATGCCGGTGCACCACGTTGTATCCCGCCACATGACACAGCGGGAAACAGAAGAGGTACACGTCATCGGGATCAACCGGCCGGGCAGCGGCACTGGCGGCGACCGCTGCGAGCAAGCTGGCATGAGTCAACACCGCACCCTTGGGAGTGCCAGTGGTGCCGCTGGTGAACAAGAGCCACGCCGGGTCGCCGGCGTTCACGCCGTCTCCCAGACCATCGCTCCCCCTCGCATCACCTATGTCGGGCCACGGCCGCAGCGACACACCCGGCAGGCTGAACTCACCAAGACGGTCGAGATACGTCGGATCACCGAACACCACGTCAACCCCTGCGCGCCCGATCTGCGAGACGAGTTCGGTCGGAGACAGTCGATGGTTCAACGGAACGAGTACCCGGCCGGCGGCCGGCACGCCGTAGTAGAGATCGATCCACCCCGGATGGTTTGGCCCGATGGCCGCCACCCGACGACCTGGGGGTACTTCCTCGGCGATCAATGCTGCGACACTGCCGAGGCGATCGCCAAGGTCGGCCCACGTGATCTCGTCTCCCTCGGGTCCGATGATGGCGAGGCCATCGGGGTCGGAGCCCGCCCGCTCCGCCACGACGTGGTGCAGCAGCACGGAGTCGCTCAGGCCGTGTTCAGCCGGGCAGTGAGAGCGTCGAGCCGGCGAGAGGCTTCAGCCACGAGTCGTTGGTAGGCACCGAGGTCGCCATCTTGGCGAAGAGCCCGGTCAGCTTGGGCCAACAGGTCGTCAATGGCACTGACCTCGGTCTGGATCTCGGCCTCGGTGGGCCGGCCGGACGGGGTGGGGGCTGTTGTGGGCGGGGCGGAGGTGGTCGTGGTTCCACCGTCATCCACTTCGATCTCCGTCTGGGCGCCCGGGTCAGTGGGGCCATCGGTCGGCTCACCCTCTCCGGCGACACCCTCAAACGTCGTGAGGTCAAGATCGAAGAGATCCTGGATGACCTCCCGAAGTGTCGGCATCATGACCACTTCCTCGCCGAACACTCCGACCACGTTGCGCAACTCGGGAACGTTGGTCTGCGAACTCGCCACATAGACGGGCCACACGTAGAGGATGGTGCTCGCTCCCCCGGCGGTTTCGAGTGGCAACAACATGAGGTCACCAAAGGTCACGGTTGAGCCGCGACTGTCGAGAAGGTTCAACTGCTGGGCAATGACGTCGTCGGCGAGCACCTGGGAAGTGACGAGTTTGGGACCTGCCACCTGCAGGTTGGACGGCATCTCGTACACGATCAACTTGCCGTAGTCCTGATTGGGATCGCTGTTGGCGGCCATGAAGGCGGTCAACTTCTGCGAGGTGTCCTCGCGAGAACGCGGGGTGTACGCCCGCATCTGCACGAAGGTCTGCTCGGTCTCACCGGGCAGTCGCAGCAATTGGTAATAGGGGCTCTGGCGGTCATCGGTCGTGCTGGAGACCAGCGGCTGGGCTTGGGTTGCGCCCACACCCGTCGTGGGAAGAGTGACGCTCACCTGCTGGCTCTGCAGCGTCCGCGGCGGGGCAGGAGCGACCTGCCAGGCATTGGTCTGTTCGAGGAATTCCTGCGGCTGGGTGAGGTGGTAGCGCGAGTACATCGTTGTCTGGACGGTGAACATGTCGCGGGGGTAGCGGATGTGTTGGCGAATTCCCTCATCCATCTCGGTCACATCAGTGAACATGTCG
Organism: Acidimicrobiales bacterium; assembly: GCA_023261915.1. Taxonomy (GTDB): domain Bacteria; phylum Actinomycetota; class Acidimicrobiia; order Acidimicrobiales; family Acidimicrobilacustridaceae; genus M30B73. The sequence goes on from JALRFT010000278.1 coordinate 8,079, forward strand.
GGGAAGGCGCTCCGCCAAGCGTTGATCACCGGGTCGGTCTCATCCATCACGTACATGCTCACCGTGCCGTCGTAGGCGTCGACGACTGCCTTGACCGAGTTGCGCATGTAGTTGAGACCCGGCTGCAGCCCACTGTCGACGAGACCGGTGAGGTCAGCCTGCTGGCCGTAGGGCCAGCGACTCGACGTGG
>JALRFT010000331.1 GCA_023261915.1 Acidimicrobiales bacterium
GTCTTGTGCACCAACGTCAGGTGCTTGGCTGGTCGGGAGGCCGCTAGTTCGAAGGCGTAGCGAACACAGCGTTCCACCCCGAACCGGGTGTTGACCGACCCCTGGGTGGCGATCTCATGGGCGGTGCCCTTGCGCAGGAACCCGCCCTCGCCGGCATAGGTGCCCTCGGTGTTCTCGCGGATCACGACGAAGTCGTGGCCCTCGCCGTCGGCGGGGTTGTAGACGAATGGTCGCTGATTGACGTAGAGGTCCAGATCGAAGCGCATCTTGAGGAGCAGTCCCCGCTCGATCAGCCCGGGCGGCACCTCGGGTCCACCCACGGCGCCGAGCAGCAGGGCGTCGAGGCCACGCCATTCGTCAACGATGTCGTCGGTGAGCACGACCCCGTCAACCACATAACGGTGGGCCCCGAGGTCGTAGTCGACTGTGTCGAGGGCGACACCGGCGGCGGCAACGACCTTGAGCGCCTCGGGGATGACCTCGGCCCCGATGCCGTCACCAGCGATGACCCCGATCCTGTGGCTCACCTGCTGGTTCCTCCTGCAATCGGGGTGCGGACGTGCCGGCGATGGCCGGCCTCCAAGTCTGACCGGGCACCCGTCGGAGCGTCAATTGGGATAGGTAGCGGCGGGACTGCCGTGCCGTTGCCGCTGCTCGCTACCATTTCGCCCATGCGAGATGTCCACCACCTCTCCCAAGCCACCCATGATCGCCTCAGCGCCGAACTCGAGGAACTGACCACGCACGGCCGCACTGAAATCGCCCGCAAGATCCAGTCGGCCCGCGAGCTCGGTGATCTGTCCGAAAACGGCGACTACCACGCCGCCAAGGAGGAGCAGGGCAAGATGGAGGCGCGCATCCGCCACCTCCAGGCCGTCCTTGAGGACGCCGAGATCGTGGAGGTGGCCGCCTCGGACGTCGTGGTGGCGGGATCGATCGTGACTCTGACCTACGAAGGTGACGACGAACAGGAGCGCTACCTGATCGGTTCCATTGAGGAACGCCACGACGATCTCGAAGTGATGTCCCCCGGTTCGCCCCTCGGCAGCGCCCTCATCGGGGCGGCTGTCGGCGACGTCGTGGGTTTCGAGGCGCCCAACGGTGCCACCCTGCGCGTCGAGGTCATCGACATCAGCTGAGCCCCCCGATGTTGTCGGGTCAGCGGGCGCGGTTGGCGACCGATTCGATCCGCACCGGGTGACCGAGCACTTCTTCGAGCAGACCACGTCGTTCATTGGCTGTGAACAGCTCAAGATCGGCCGACGCCCGCTTGCGAGGTTTCACAACGATGACGAGTTCACCGTCATCCTCGATGAGATCGAGTTCGGCCACGACACCGTCGTGGGTCCGGTCGAGACCGATGGCCACCCGCAGGATCCCCGCCAGCACCCGGACCCGCCACTGATCGTCGGGGTCGAGCGCCGCGAACGCCTCGTGACCCTGCTTAGGTGGACTCTTGCGGTGATACCGGGCAATCTGGGCGATCAGTTCGATCTCGTTGTCAGTGAACCCGGCGAGGTGCTCAGAGTTACGAATCACGTAGTAGGCGTGCTTGTGGTGCCCGTCATGGGAGATGAACAACCCGACGTTGGCGAGCAGGGCGGCCGCCTCGAGGAGTTCGCGATCCTCCCCCGATGCGCCATGCCATGGCTCGGTGAGATCGAAGAGTTCAAGGGCCAGACGGGCCGCCGCCGCGCTGTGGTCAGGCTCGTCGTCCATGAGATGGGCGAGATGTTCGACGCTGCGACGTCGGAGGTCGTGGAGGTGGTGGAGCGTGCCGCCCCGTCGCCGGTGCAGGGCGTCGAGCAGTGCCCCTTCGCGCAGGGCGTAGTCGGAGTAGACGAGTTCCTCAACGTCGAGGGCGGCGAGGGTCTCCTGAGCGATGAGGGCGCCGGCGAGGATGATGTCGGCCCGAGACGGGTCGAGGCCGGGGAGCTTGCGACGGACGTCGAGCGTGTCAGCCTCAACGAGGTCGTCAACAACGGCAGCGAGGTCATCGACGTCCAGCACGAAGTTGTTGAAGGTTCGGGGGGCGTCGCTGCCGCTGCGGGCATTCGCCATGGCACACAACGTCGCGATGGTTCCGGACGATCCGACGGTGACGTCGAAACCGTGTCGTCGCACCTGACGGGCCACAGGGGCGAGAGTGGCCTGCAGCCAGCGCCGACAGGAGTCCACGGCCGAGGGGTGGAGACGATTGGAGCTGAAGAAGCGCTCGGTGAGTCGCAGGGCCCCGACCTTGAGACTGACCACCGAGAGCGTCTCGCCCTCCTGGCCGACCAGGATCTCGGTGGACCCTCCGCCGATGTCGATGAGCAGCAGCCGGCGATCGAATACGGGTACGGCCTGGAGGACACCGAGGTGGATGAGGCGGGCCTCCTCGGGCCCACTGATGACCTGGACCTCGACCCCGGCCTCGTCTCGGGCCCGATGGATGAACTCGGCGGCGTTGTCGGCCTCGCGCACCGCCGAGGTGGCCACCGCATACAACTCGGCTCCGTGGGCCACCGCCACCTGACCGAGTCGTCTGAGGGCAGCGATGCCACGGTCGATGGCGTCGGGTTCGAGCACGCTCATGTCGGCGCTCCCCGACCCGAGGCGCACGAGCTCTTTCTCACGGGCAATCACTTCGAACCGATCGGTGCTGCCCGTTCTCGCCACGACGAGGTGGAACGAGTTCGTCCCGATGTCGAGGGCAGCGAGAACGTCAGTCATCACCACTGACCTTACGCGGCACAGCGAGGTTCTTCGCGCCTCGTCGGGGACAACAGCGTGCCGCACCCGACGAGTGTGATGTCCAATGCGGTCGTCGGAGCTCAGCGCAGGCCGGCAGCGACTTCGATGGCGTGAGCAGCGTCAACGACCGCCGCTCCATATCGCTGCCCGGGGCGGCGCGTCGTGCGTCCCACGGGACCCGATACGCCGACGGCGGCCACGACCGTGCCGTCGGCGTTGCAGACCGGGGCCGAGACCGACGCTACCCCCGGCTCGCGCTCTTCGACGCTCGCCTCCCAGTCCCGTCCTGGCGTCGACCTCCATCCGGCGGTGAGGACCCGGCCTGCCGAGCCCCGATCGAGTGGGAGCACGGCTCCCGTGGGGACGATGGTGCG
>JALRFT010000066.1 GCA_023261915.1 Acidimicrobiales bacterium
AGGTGACGCTGCGAGCGGTGATCGTTGGCGACGGTTCGCTACGCCGGCCGTTGCAGGCCTTCATTGATCGACTCGGGCTCACCGAAGTGATCACCCTCGCCGGGCGCCTAGACCGGACCGAGATCCGAGATCTGTACGTCGACGTGGACGCCTTCGTGGCCCCGGCGAATCTCGAGTCGTTTGGTATTGCCGCTCTCGAAGCGCGCACGGCGGGGATCCCCGTGGTGGCCAAGGCCCGTACCGGGGTGCGCGAGTTCGTGACCCACGGCCGTGAGGGCCTGTTGGCCACCAGCGACCGGGACATGGCGGCCCAGTTGGTGCGACTCGGGCGGGACCGGGCGTTGCGGTCCACGATGGCGGCCCACAACCGCTTGGTGCCACCCCCCATGGACTGGGATGACGTGGTGGACGCCAACGTGACGGTTTACCGCCGGGCCATCGAGCTCGTCGGACGGCCCTGAGCTTCGAGCGCAACCTTCAGCAACGGGCGTGATGAGAGTTGCGCGGATGAAGCGGACGAGGTTGCTGTCTGCTCAGGCGGGCAGCAGGCGGTAGACACCGCCTTCTTGGGACAACAGCCAGAGTTCGTTGTTGTCGTCCTCGCCGAACGACGACAGGCTCTTCACGTCGATACCGAGACCGCCGACCGCACTCACAGCGCCGTCAGCGACCCGCAGGCCCTGCACCTCCGGTGTGCACCAGTCGCCGAAGAGATAGGTGCCGACCAGATCGGGGATGGCTGAGCCCCGGTACACGTAGCCGCCCACGACGGCACAACTACCGTCGGTGTGGGGGTACTCATAGAGGGGGGCGACGAGGTCGGCCTTCGTCTCGCCCTCCTCCTTGAACGGTTCGGTGCCCTCATAGAGGGGCCAGCCGAGGTTCGCTCCCCGGCCGAGGCCTTCGGCCCGGGCGAGCACGGTGATCTCCTCACGGGATTTCTCGCCGACGTCGGGCAACCACAGGTCCCCGGTCTCAGCATCGAAACTGAACCGCCACGGATTGCGCAGACCCCACACCCACGTTTCGGGAACGCCACCGCCGGTGGCGAACGGGTTGTCCGCCGGGATGGCATAGGGCAGTTCGCCAGTGGCGCCGTCGGGATCGATGCGCAGGACCTTGCCGAGGGGAGTGTCGGGGTTCTGGCCGTTCCCCTCGGGGTCGCCGGCGCCGCCGCCGTCGCCGAGACCGAGGTAGAGGTAGCCGTCTGGTCCGAACGCCAACTGCCCACCGTTGTGGTTCGCAAAAGGTTGGGTGGCGGTGAAGATCGTCTCGCGGCTCGAGGTGTCGACACTCGACGAGGTCATGTCCCAGCGGGCCACCACGGTGTCACCTTCATTGTCGGAGTAGTGCAGGTAGAGCTTTCGGCCGTCGGGCGAGAACGCCATCCCGAGCAGGCCCCGTTCACCCTCGTCGCGCACCTCACCGGAGATGTCGAGGAGGGGGGAGTTGAGCAGGGAGTAACGACCGGTCCGCACGATCGAGTTCGATGGGGCGTTCTGGTTCCGCGGTTCGTCCTCATCCTGGGTGACGCTGGCCGGAGTGGCGCGCGGTGCCGTCGCCTGCGCAGTGGTGTTCGTGCTCCCCCCGGGTGTCTCCTCCGCGGGGGGTTCGGTCGTGGTCGTCTGAATGGGGGTGGAGGGGCCGGTGATCCGACGGACACGCCCAGCCTGCTCAGCGATGAAGACATCGTCGCTGCCGGGGCGCGCCGCGAATGCCACTGGCCGGTCGAGGGTGGCGACCTGTTCGAGCTTCACGGGGACGGCGGAAAGCACATCGGGGGTGGCGACGGCACCCTCGGCGGCGGGCTCGGTACTGGGAGAGGCCGCCCGGTCACCGCTGCTGTTCGAACATGCGGCGAGGAGGAGAAGTGTTGCGAGTGACACAGCCGCTGCTGGCACCCACCGGACCGAGCGGGTTTCTCGCTGAGACTTGTTCACACCCAGATCGTACCGATCACTCTCGTTCGGCGGGCATCGGGGCATGTGTCGTGGTCTCCACAACGGAGAGTACGCTGAGATCTCGTGTCTGATTCGTCCCCCCTCCAGTCCGCGCTCGGCAAGGTTCGTGCTCATGGGCTGCGGTACTCGGCGGTCACGGTCATCAACGTCGTCATCGGCCAGGTCCTGCTATTCGCCGCCGTCCGCCTCTTCAGTTGGGGCACGACGTGGGACACCGACACCGCCTGGACGGTGGCCAACATCGTGTCGGTGTCGATCGGTACCCTTCCCGCCTACTACCTGAACCGGATGTGGGTGTGGGGCAAGCGGGGGCGCAGTCACCTCACCCGTGAGATCCTCCCGTTCTGGGGGTTCGCCTTCGCCGGGTTGATCCTCTCGACGCTGGCCGTGAACTTCGCTGCGAACCTCACTGAGGTCAAGATTGTGGCCAACATCGCCAACTTGGTCGCCTTCGGCGTGCTGTGGATTGCCAAGTTCTTCGTGCTCGACGCCGTGGTCTTCGGCCGGGGCCACCACAGCCCTGATGAGGTCGACGACGAGGGTGCCGACACGGTTCGCCACACCACCCTTCATCCCTGAAGGATCGGGAGACGCTGATGGACCCTTCGCTCAAACAGGCAGCTGAGGCGGCCCGAGGGTTCATGCCCCCCGATGAGGGTCTGGCCCTGTACGAAGCAGCCCTCGGTGTACCCGTCGGTGGAGCGCCGATGCTCGAGATCGGCTCCTACTGCGGTAAGTCGGCGGTGTACCTCGGGGCGGCGGCCGTCGAACGAGACGTCGTGTTGTTCGCCCTCGATCACCATCGTGGGTCCGAAGAGAACCAGCCTGGTTGGGAGTGGCACGAACCTGATCTCGTCGATCCCGCCATCGGTCGCCTCGACACCCTGCCGCTGTTCCGCCGCACGATTCATGATGCCGGTCTTGAGGACCGGGTGGTGGCCCTCGTGGGTGAGTCGCTCGTGGTGGGGCGCCACTGGAACATCGGGTTGTCGCTGCTGTTCATCGACGGCGGGCACGGCAGCGAACCGGCCCACCGGGATTTCGAACTGTGGACCCCACACGTGCGCGTCGACGGGCTGCTCGTGATCCACGACGTGTTCCCTGACCCCGCCGACGGTGGCCGACCTCCCTTTGAGATCTATTGCCGGGCCCTCGACAGCGGACAGTTCGTCGAAGAAGGCGCCGTCGGGTCCCTGCGGGTCCTTCGTCGGACCAGCGCTCCCTGACCGGGTCAGACTCGGGCGGGAGCCCTTATGCCGAGTAGGTCGAGCCCGCGGGCCAGCACGGCGGCGGTGAGTCGACACAGCGCCAGACGTGACCGGCGCACCTCGGGATCCTCGGCCCGCAGCACCGGGCAGGCCTCATAGAACGTGGTGTAGGTGCTGGCGAGTTCGTAGAGGTACGTGCACAGCCGGTGGGGAGCGCGGCGTTCGACGCAAGCGTGCACCGCGGCGTCGAAGCCGAGGAGGGCGACGGCGAGTTCGTGTTCGGCGTCACCGGTGATGCGCACCGCTGAGGGCACGGCGGCGTCGGCGTCGTCGGGATCGGCCTTGGCGAGGATCGAGCACATCCGGGCGTGCGCATACTGCAGGTAGGGCGCCGTGTTGCCCGTGAGGGCCAACATGCGGTCCCAGGCGAACACGTAGTCCTTGACCCGGTCGCTCGACAGGTCGGCGTACTTCACGGCGCCGAGCCCGATGGCGGTGGCCACGTCAGTCACCTCGTCGTCACTGAGGTCGTTGCTCTTGGCCTCAACGAGTGTGCGGGCCCGGCCCACCGCCTCGTCCACAAGTTCGGCGAGTTTCACCGTGTCCCCGGCCCGGGTGCGGAACATCTTGCCGTCCTCACCGAGCACCGACCCGAAGCTGACGTGTTCCACGTCGATGGCGTCGTCCACCCAGCCGGCCTGACGACCGACGGCGAACA
>JALRFT010000126.1 GCA_023261915.1 Acidimicrobiales bacterium
CGGGCCGGAGCCTGTTGAGGAGGAGGTACATCTCGCATCCGACGCAGAGCCCCGTGACCGCGGCGAGGGCGGCGAGCGCGGCAACGATCAGGGCGAGCACCCATCCCACGACGCTGGCGCCGAGAATGAAGGCGACGGTGGCCGCGGCGAGGAAGGCGAGACCGATGGCCGCAGCAAAACGGGGAGGACGGGGATCCTCGAGTTCGGTCGGCGGCCCGAGGCGGGGGGCGAGTAGGTGCCGATAGGCAACAAGCACCGGTCCCCACTTCGGACCGAGCACAACGCCAAGGCCCAGCACGACGGCGAACAGGGGAGCGACTGGCCACCAGCCGAGGACGAATCCGAGGGCGAGCCCAACGGCGAGGACGGCTTGGTTGGTGCGCGGCCCCCGAGGGTCGATGCCGGCGGGAGCGGGACGAACTGCTGGGGTGGACGACAGGTCGGAGCTCATGGGAGCAGTTTACGGGGTGATCCGGCAAAAGTCGACTTGGGAGGTCAGGATTACCGGGGAAAGGCCAAGGGAAGGGGGGCGGAACGCTGCCGTCGGAGAGGACTTCGTCGGTAGCGTCAGCGGGTGGCCACCCACGCAGCAGTACTCATCGTGGATGTGCGAATCCGGGCCAGCCATTCGTTGAAGGACAAACGAACTGCTCTGCGGCCCCTGCTCGAGGGACTCCGTCGTCGGTTCGCCGTGTCAGTGGCTGAGGTCGACCATCAGGACCTGTTGCAGCGCAGCGAGATAGCTGTTGCCGCCGTGCAATCCTCAGCAGGACAACTCGACGGGCTGTTTGCGGCCGTTGAGCGATTCATCTGGTCATTCCCCGACCTTGAGGTCATCGCTTCCGACCGGCACTGGATTGAGGTGGAGGCCGAGGGCTGACCCCCCGCTACGGTTGGTCCATGGCTCCGAACCGACGTCGCACCGGCTCCCGTCCCTACCGGCGTACGGTCAGGGTTGCTGAACTGCTCCGGGAGATCATTGCTGACGAACTCCAGGTGATCGGTGACGAGCGGCTTGAACTTGTCTCGATCACCGGTGTGCAGGTCGACTCCGAATTCCGAACTGGGTCGGTCTACTTCGACACTGCGTTTGGTGATGGTGGCGACGACGCCGTCATCATCGAGGCTCTTGACGAGCACCGGGTTCGGCTGCAACGTGCCATCGCCACCCAAGCCCGGCTCCGACGGACACCGGAGCTTTCATTTCGGGCTGATGAAGGGGTGCGGGCCGGCCTTCGGGTGGAATCGATACTCCGTGACCTCGATGACGGTTCTGCGCCAGCTCCAGAAACCGACGAGTCCGACCAGGGGTCATGAGCCGGCGCGGAGATCCCGATGCCGGGCCCCAGGGCCTCGCCGTCATCGACAAGCCGCCGGGATGGACGTCCCATGACGTCGTTGCCCGGGCTCGAAAAGTTCTTGGCACGCGCCGAGTGGGGCATGCCGGCACGCTCGACCCGGACGCAACCGGAGTGTTGTTGTTGGGTGTGGGTCGGGTCACCCGTCTTCTCCGGTTCGTGTCGGCGCTCCCCAAGACCTACGTCACCGAGTTTCTTTTCGGCGCAGAGACAACCACGCTCGATGCCTCGGGCGAGGTCACAGCCACCCACGACATGGGCGCGCTCACGACCGATCAGGTAGTGGTCACCGCTCGCCAGTTGACCGGCGAGATCCTGCAGGTGCCACCAATGGTCTCCGCCATCCACGTCGGCGGTCGCCGACTCCACGAGCTGGCCCGCGCCGGTATTGAGGTGGAACGGGAGGCTCGGCCGGTGCGAGTCGATCGGTTCGATCTCGAACCGTTACCGGCATCAGGGCTTCTTGGTGCTGGTGGCGCTTCCCGTCGGTGGCGTGCTGTCGTGACCTGTTCGTCAGGCACCTACGTGCGATCACTGGTGGCTGATCTGGGTTCACTCCTCGGCGGTGGAGCGCATCTCGTCACGCTGGTGCGCACGGCGGTCGGTCCCTACGAGCTCGCTCAGGCCGTGGCCCTCGATGACCTGTCACCCGAGGCGCTCCTCCCTCCAGTGGAGGCCCTCCGTTGGCTTCCGCTCGTCAAGGTAGATGAGGCAGTGGCGGCCGACGTGCGCCACGGCAAGGTGCTCCCGACCGAGGTGGTGGCCCCGCCCGGTGACGCTGACGGCGGTCCATGGCGTGTCGTGGGTCCGGACGGATCGCTGTTGGCGGTCTACGACCGGCATGGGCCTGACCGGGCCAAACCCGAGGTGGTCCTGGTCGGGTCGTGAGCCCGGCCACGTTCCTGTTCCGACGATCGGAGCGGTAGCCTCCGGGCGTGCTCGTGGTGACTGACGACGATCCGTGTCCCGACCTTCCGTCCGGGTCCGTGGTCACCATTGGCGCCTATGACGGGGTGCACCGCGGCCATCGTGCGGTGATCGCCCAGGTCTGTGACATCGCGGCTGCCAGTGACCTCGCGTCAGTGGTGGTGACGTTCGATCGGCATCCAGCCAGCGTGGTTCGCCCCGGAGCTGCTCCGCTGCTGCTCACTGACCTTGACCAGAAACTCGAACTGCTCGAGGGAACTGGCGTGGACCTTGTCTACGTCGTGCGCTTCACCCCCGATCGGGCGACAGAGGAGGCCGAGGCATTCGTGCGACGGGTCCTCGTGGATTGCCTCAAGGCTCGGACCGTGGTCGTCGGTGACGACTTCCACTTCGGTGCTGGTCGCCAAGGAAATGTCACGATGCTCGCGGCCGTCGGGCCCGCGCTCGGGTTCGACGTATCGCCTGTTCGTCTCGTCGGTGCCGATGGGCAGGTGGCACCCTCGGGGTCGCCGAAAGTGTCGTCGACAGCGGTGCGTCAGGCGCTTCGTGACGGTGACGTGGACCGAGCGCGAGGTCTGCTCGGGCGTTGCCATGAGGTGCGCGGTGTCGTCGGCCATGGCGATGAGCGGGCTCGCGTGCTCGGTTTTCCCACGGCCAACGTGGCGGTGCCCGACGAGGTATGTCTGCCCGCTGATGGGATCTATGCCGCTTGGTACATCGAGCCCTCGGGCCAGGCCCACCCCACGGCGGTGTCCCTCGGTCGCCGTCCCACGTTCTACGACGCCCAGCCGTACTCCCTGCTCGAGGCCCATCTTCTCGACGTCGGTGACGGGGGTATCGACCTCTACGACCAGCCCGCACGCGTCCAGTTCGTGAGCCGGTTGCGGGCCGAGGAGCGATTCGAGAGTGTCGAGGCGCTCGTGGCCCAGATGGGACGCGACTGCGAGATCGCCGCCGCAGTGTTGGCTTCCGGTGAGGGGATTAGGCCTGAGGTGTCCTGACGACGGTGAGTCGGCCACACTGGAGGAGTGCTCGGCATCATCTTCCTGCTGCTCAGCGTTTACGGAGCGATCTACACCCTAAATGCCTACCTGCCCGTTCGTCGGGGCCGTCTTGGCTTCGCGTGGGGGTTCCTTTCGTCGTGGCTGACAATCGAGGCTGCCTTCTTCCACATCGCGTGGCAGCTGGTGATTGCTGGAGTGTTCATCTGGCTCGGAGCACTAGACACCTGGCCGGGAATTGCCGGTCTCGTCGTGTGTCTGGTGTCGTGGTCAGGCCTCTTGGCCCTCTACCTCCAAGGCCTTCGATCTGCGGGTGTGGTGGCTGCTGCGCTCAATGGCCTTGGCGACGAGGTCCCGATGCGTCGTCCCCGGCGCCGCTCCTACCGGGTCACCAAGGGGGTGGTGTTTGGCCGAGCGGGGGGACGCGAACTCCGACTCGACGTGTTCGCCCCTGCTGGCGAACGGCGGCCGGGGCAACGACGCCCGGCGATTGTCCAGATCCACGGTGGCGCATGGGTCCTCGGTTTCAAGGAT
>JALRFT010000174.1 GCA_023261915.1 Acidimicrobiales bacterium
GCCGTTCCGTCATCGTGTCGGGCCCGACGCTGCGCCTCCAGCAGTGCGGTCTCCCCAAGCTGATGGCACTCGAACTCTTCAAGCCCTTCGTCATGAAGAAGCTGGTGGATGCCGAGTTGGCCCAGAACATCAAGTCGGCCAAGCGGATGGTCGAGCGTCGTCGGCCTCAGGTGTGGGATGTCCTCGAGGAGGTCATCAAGGAACACCCGGTGCTGTTGAACCGTGCGCCCACGCTCCACCGCCTCGGTATTCAGGCCTTCGAGCCGATCCTCGTCGAGGGTAAGGCCATCCAGTTGCACCCGCTCGTGTGCCAGGCCTTCAATGCTGACTTCGACGGTGACCAGATGGCGGTCCATCTGCCGCTGTCGGCCGAGGCCCAGGCCGAGAGCCGGGTGCTGATGCTCAGTGCCCACAACATGCTCAGCCCCGCTGACGGACGTCCGCTCGTTTCACCGACCCAGGACATGGTCATCGGCGCCTACTACCTGACCGAGTTCAATGAGGGAACCAAGGGTGAGGGGATGGTGTTCCGTCGTCTCGACCAGGTGGAGCGCGCCTACGAGTCGGGCGAACTGGATCTCCACGCCCCCATCGTGTTCCGCTCGCCGGAACTCGTGGACACGCCGGCGAACGGCAAGGCGGCGACCTACCACCAGACGACGGCTGGTCGGATCTTTTTCAATGAAGCCCTGCCGGCCGACTTTGGTTTCGTGAACGAACGGGTGGACAAGAAGGTGATGGGTCGTGTGGTCGACCGCTTGGCCCGCACCTACGACAAGGCCGTCGCCGCCATGGCACTCGATGCCATCAAGGACCTGTGCTTCAAGTTCGCCACTCGGTCAGGTCTCACCATCTCGATCGACGACGTGAAGACGCCGGTGGACAAGAAGGCCATTCTCGACGGACACGAGATCGAGGCCGACAAGGTCGAGAAGCAGTTCCGCCGAGGCATCATCACCGACGGTGAGCGTCGCCAGAAGGAGGTGGAGATCTGGACGACCGCCACGAGCGAGGTCCAGCGCTCCATGGAGCGTGAGCTCAAGGCCGACAAGTTCAACCCCATCGACATGATGGTGGGGTCGGGTGCCCGCGGCAACATGATGCAGGTGCGTCAGATCGCCGGTATGCGTGGTCTGGTGGCGAACCCCCGTGGCGACATGATTCCTCGTCCCATCAAGGCCAACTTCCGTGAGGGCCTCTCGATGCTCGAGTACTTCATTGCCACCCCGGGTGCCCGTAAGGGTCTGGTCGATACCGCCTTGCGTACGGCCGACTCCGGCTACCTGACGCGTCGCCTCGTGGACGTGGCCCAGGAACTCATCATCAACGACGAGGATCCGTTCGGGCCCGACGCCCAAGGCAACCGCCGTCCGGTTCGCGGTATCTGGATCGAGGGCGTGGTGCCCGACCAGCCCGGCAAGCGGAGCTGGCTGGAGACCCGTCTGTACAGCCGGGTCCTCGCCGATGCCACCGAGGTTTCGGGCCCTGAGGAGTCCTTCACCGATGAGGATGGCAAGGTGGGGGTGACGTCACTCGTTTGGGACGGTGAGCAGGCTTCGTGGGAAGAGACGTGGCTGAAGGCCAAGGTCTCGGGCGGCAATGCCACGGTCACCCTTCCGGCGGGCACCGTCGTTCGGGCGCCTGAGGTCGAGCTGCTCGCCAACGATCCGGCCGTGTCGCGGGTGCGGGTGCTGTCGCCGTTGACCGACGACAGCCACCGTGGGATCTCGGCAGCCAGCTACGGCCTGTCCTTGGCGACGGGTCGCATGATTGAGGTGGGCGAGGCCGTCGGGGTCATCGCCGCCCAGTCCATTGGTGAGCCCGGAACCCAGTTGACCATGCGTACCTTCCACACTGGCGGTATCGCCGGGTCGGACATCGCTGGTGGTCTTCCTCGCGTCGTCGAGTTGTTCGAGGCTCGGAGCCCCAAGGGTAAGGCGCTACTCAGCCGTACCTCGGGTGTCGTGCGCATTGGTGACGACGAAGGCCGGGGCCGGATCATCACGGTCGTGGCCGACGACGGTAGCGAGGCCGAGTACCCCGTGCCGTCGATCGCCCGTCTCGAGGTGACCGACGGTCAAGAGATCGCCGCTGGCGATCCGATCATCGACGGGCCCCGGGACCCCAAGGAACTTCTTGAGATCAAGGGCGTGCGTGAAACGCAGCAGTACCTCGTCGAGGAGGTCCAGAAGGTCTACCAGGACCAGGGTGTGCCGATTCACGACAAGCACATCGAGTTGATCGTCCGTCAGATGACTCGTCGCATCGCCGTGCAGGAGCCCGGTGACTCGGAGTTTCTTCCCGGCGAGCGCGTCGATCAGCGGGCGTACACCGATGTGAACCGCTCGCTCGTGACCGAGGGACAGACCCCCGCCGAGGGGCGTCCGGAAATCATGGGTATCACCAAGGCCTCGCTGGCCACCGACTCGTGGCTGTCGGCTGCCTCCTTCCAGGAGACGACCCGTGTGCTCACCGAGGCGGCCATCGAGTCCCGCAGTGATTCGCTCGTGGGCCTCAAGGAGAACATCATCATCGGCAAGCTCATCCCGGCCGGGACGGGCATGGAGCGCTACCGGGACATCACCGTTGACGCCCCGGACTACCAGCCGCTGCCGTTCTTTTCGACCGACGACGATGACGAGGTCGACTACGCCGCCCAGATGGCGGCTCGGTCGGACCTCCTCATGCCCAAGGAGGCTGAGGCGCCCGAGATCGAAGAGGGCCCCGACGCCGAAATCATCCCGTTCATCGCCGTGGCCGAAGAGGCTGCGGTCGAGGGCGACGATGAGCCCGTGGGAGAGGACGGCGCCGGCGACGACGCATGATCTGACGGCGCTCGAGGACGGCGGCTTGCCCTCGTCCCTCGGCCGCCGTTACCCTTCACAGCCTGCCTTGGGTGCCCTTCGGGGGAGCCGGGGCCGGTCACGAGGACCGGTGGAGCGCTCCCGCTTCCCAGTTCCAGATTGACAACGATTCCAACGACAAGGACACCGCGTGCCCACAATCCAGCAGCTGGTCCGAAAGGGCCGCCAGACCAAGCCGAAGAAGGCGAAGACGCCGGCCCTCAAGGGGTCGCCCCAGCGTCGGGGAGTGTGCACCCGCGTGTACACAAATACTCCCAAGAAGCCGAACTCGGCGCTGCGCAAGGTGGCCCGTGTGCGTCTCAGCAGCGGCATCGAAGTCACGGCCTACATCCCCGGTGAGGGGCACAACCTCCAGGAGCACTCCATCGTGCTCGTGCGTGGAGGCCGGGTGAAGGATCTGCCTGGTGTCCGTTACAAGATCGTCCGAGGCGCACTTGATACCTCCGGTGTCCGCGACCGCAAGCAGGCCCGTAGTCGTTACGGCGCCAAGAAGGAGGGCTGACCGTGCCTCGCAAAGGTCCAGCACCCCGTCGTGAACTCGCCCCCGACCCGATCTACCGGTCGGTGCTCGTGACCCAGATCGTCAACAAGGTTCTCCAGCGCGGCAAGCGCTCAGTGGCAGAGCGCATCGTTTACGACGCGCTGGCGCTCGTTGAAACCCGCAGCGGTTCCGAGCCGATCTCGTCACTGAAGAAGGCCATCGAGAACGTGAAGCCCCAACTTGAGGTGCGCAGCCGACGCGTCGGTGGTGCCACCTACCAGGTGCCCGTCGAAGTCCGGCCTCGCCGGTCGGGCACCCTTGCCGTTCGCTGGATCGTCGGGTTCTCCCGTCAGCGCCGTGAGAAGACCATGGCTGAGCGCCTCGCCGCCGAAATTCTTGACGCCTCCAACGGCGTCGGTGCCTCGGTGAAGCGCCGGGAGGACCTTCACAAGATGGCCGAATCCAACAAGGCCTTCGCCCACTACCGCTGGTGATCTCGCACTTCGTGCGCTGAACAGCCTCCACCCCCCAGGACACGGAAGAAACCGGACATGGCACGTCACCCACTCGCCAAGACCCGCAACATCGGCATCATGGCCCACATCGACGCGGGCAAGACCACGACGACCGAGCGGATCCTCTACTACACCGGCAAGAGCTACAAGATCGGTGAGGTCCACGAGGGCGCAGCGCAGATGGACTGGATGGTCCAGGAGCAGGAGCGTGGCATCACCATCACCTCGGCGGCGACGACCTGTTTTTGGGCCGACCACCGGATCAACATCATTGACACCCCCGGTCACGTGGACTTCACGGT
>JALRFT010000208.1 GCA_023261915.1 Acidimicrobiales bacterium
CGTGACGCCGGGGTGAAGGGCCTGTTCGTCGGGGGTGACGGCCTGTACACGGCCACCTTCCTCGAGGTCATCTCCACGGGTCCCGACGGTGGAACCGAGGTGGCGGTCACGTGTGCGTGTCTGGGTTCGGCAACGACCGACGCCCAGAAGGCCTTCGTGGAACGCTACGAGCAGACGTTCGAGGGTGCGCCGCTGTACTTCGCCTTTGAGGGCTATGACGCGGCGGACATGCTGCTCGCCGGCATCGACGCCGGGGCCCGCACCCGGGCCGAGTTGCAGGAGTGGCTCGGGACGGCCGTGCATGAGGGCTTGAGCAAGACCATCCAGTTCAGCCCGACCGGTGAGGTGGTGGGGGGACCGGTGTTCGTGAACCGCATCCGTGACGGCAGGTTCGTGACCGTGGCCAAGGTGGCTGACGGGCGGGTTACCCCCCTCTGAGGTGGGCGCCGGGGCATGAGGCCCCGACGCGAACAGGGGTGACCCTGAGGTCACCCCTGTTCAACTCCGATTGTCTACGCCGTCGGGGATCGACCCCTAGAAGTTCTCGTCGTCGTAGCGCTGCAGTGCCGTGTTGATGGCACTGTTCGCCGACGCCACCACCTCGGCGGGGCTCTTGCCGGCGAGCAGCAGTTCGTCGAGCGACTTGCGGATGGCTTCGCGGGTCTCGGTGTATGGCCCGATCAGCGGTCCGGGGAAGTTGGGATCAAGGTTGTCGATCTCGTCCACGGCTACGGTCAGCCACCTACCGGGACGGGTGGTCTGTTCCCACTGCTGCAGTGACGGCTCGTTGGCCGCCTGCGTGTTCCACGCGTTGTAGGTGGCACCGATCATCCACTTGGCCTGGATGGCCGGCGAGTTGAGCCACTTCATGAAGTCCCACGCTGCGGCGATGACCTCGGGGCTGTTGGTGTTGGGGATGTACCACGCTCCACCGCCGGCCTGCACCTGCCCAGGACCGGTGAGGCCCGGGTAGGGGGCGACGTCGACGTTGATGTCGATGGCGGGCAGCGAATCGGCGTCGAGTCCCACCTCGGCGGGGTCGAGGGTGCCTTCGAGCACGGCGTTGATGGTTGAGATCGCCGTGGAGGTCTCAACAGTGATCGAGGCTTGTTCGAGCGCCATGGCGAAGTAGTGGTCGACCTGACCCTCGGTGCCGGGCACGGCGTTGAGCAGGCCGAGGTCGTTCATCTCCTTGAGCCACGTGTACAGCTCGAGGGTCCGGGGGTTGTCGAAGGTGGCCTCGGTGGCGAGGGCCTCACGCCCGTTGTTGTTGTTGACAATGGAGGTCCCCACCCCGGTCAGCCAGTGCTCGATGAACCACGGCTGGAGCACCATGACGAAGGGCTTCTGGGTCACCCCAGCTGCCTGGATGGCGAGAGCGGCTTCTTTGAGCTCGGCCAGCGTCTGTGGTGGGGCATCGGGGTTGAGTCCGGCCCGCTCGAGGTGGTCACGGTTGTAGTACATGACACCCGTCGACAGGTTGGAGCTCGCCGGCTGGAGCACGTTGTCGACCGAGTAGAAGTTCCGCACCACTTGCTGGAACTGACTCAGGTCGTAGTTGTCGGCTTCGGCACACACCTGGGCGGGAACGATCACGCCCGAATCGGCCATGAACTGGGTCTGGGTGTCTTCCAACACGACGAGACCACCGAGATTCTTCGAGGCGATGGCGGTGTTGAACTTCCGCTGGATCTCCTCATAACCCACGCCCTGGTTCTCCATGCGGACGGTCACCTTGTTCTGGCTGGCGTTGTACTCCTCGACCAGTTGCTGCATGGTGCGCAGGGGCTGGCCGGTGAAGGTCTCCCACATCACCAACTCGACAGGGCCTGACGCGTTGGCCAACGCCCCCACCGGACAGTCGCCGCTGGCGCTGCCCCCACCGCTGTTAGAACTGCCGCACGCCGTCGCCACGAGGGCGGATGCTGCGAGCAGAGCCAGGAGTCGCTTCATGATGTACCTCCGATGATGGGGCAGGTGCGTCGCACCTGGATTGGATCAGCCTTTCACAGCACCGGCTGTGAGGCCACGGACCAGCTGACGCTGGAAGATGATCAGCAGGATCAGTATGGGCACGGCGGCGATGAGAGCGGCGGCGGTACCGATATTGAGTTCGTTGATGGCCGTTGCGGCGAGGGGCCGCAGGATGATCTGCACCGTGGACATTGAGCTCTCGGTCGTGACGGTGCGGGGCCACAGGTACTGGTTCCATGCTGCGAGAAACGAGATCACGGCAAAGCTGGCGATCACGGGTTTGGTGACGGGAATGGCCACCCGCCGCAGGAACGCCAGGTTCCCAAAGCCGTCCAGCCGCGCAGCGTCACGGAGATCCTTGGGTACGCCCATGAAACCCTGTCTGATGAGGAACGTGCCGATGGCGGTGGCGAGGAAGGGCACGGTGAGCCCCTGGAAGGTATTGAGCCAGCCGAGCGAACGAATGGTCTCAGTGTTGGGGATGAGCGTGACCTCGATGGGGAGCATCAGGGTGGCAATGAACACGGCGAACAACAGGTTGCGTCCGGGGAAGCGCAGGAAGGCGAAGGCGTAGGCGGCGAGTACTGAGGTGATCAGTTGCGCGGCGGTGATGATCACGGTCATGACGGCGCTGATGAGCAGGTGTCGACCCATGTCCCCGCGCTCGAAGGCTCGGGCGAAGATGTCCCATTCCGGTTGGATGGGGTAGACGGGCTGGCCGGCATCGATGTACTTGATGGGGGCCGACAGCGCTCGCACGACCGTCATCCAGATCGGAAACAAGATGATGAGCGACAGGGCACCGAGCAACGTGTACGCCCCGACCTTGCGCAGCACCTTGGCTCGCTGACCGGGTCGCTCCATGCGCGGGGCGGCACCGAGGTCAACCCGGGAGACGGGGGAAACCGAGTCAACGGTCGCCATAGTGGACCCTCCTGTTGAGCAGCAGGAACTGACCGAGGGCCACCACGAGGGTGACGAGGAACAACCCGATCGCCATCACCGCTCCGGTCGAGACGTTGACGGGTTCCTGGCCGAGTCGGAAGATCTTGAACACGAGGGTTTCGGTACTGCCGGCGGGGCCACCCTGGGTGAGGATGTCGACCTGGGCGAAGGCCTGCAGGGCGAAGACGGTCAGCACCACGACGAGGAACAGCATGGTGGGGCTGAGCAGCGGCAGGGTGACGGTGAAGAACCGCCGTACCGGTCCGTAGCCGTCGACGGTGGCGGCCTCGATGAGTTCGTCGGG
>JALRFT010000257.1 GCA_023261915.1 Acidimicrobiales bacterium
CTCGTGCCCCGGTTCGAGGCCGGCGAGTTCGAGTCGGGTGTCCTCATCTACTGGCGGTTCCTGTCTGCCGGTGCCCAGCAAGCCGTGGTGCGTCGCTTCCTCCCCCTCGACGTCGAGGAAGCGGGTGATTCGACCGGCGCCGCATCGGCCGACCTCGAGTACGAACCGTCACCCACGGTGATCCTCAACGAACTGTTGCCTCGATACGTCGAGGGACGCATATTCTCGGCGCTGCTCGATGCGTCAGCCTCCGAGCACGCTGCTCGTCAGCGGGCCATGAAGTCCGCCACCGACAACGCCGAAGAGCTCAAGACCAGCCTCACCCGCGTGATGAACCGTGCCCGCCAGGACGCCATCACCACCGAGATCATGGAGATCGTCAGTGGTGCCGAGGCCCTCGGCGCTGATCGGGGCAACCCCGACAGTCTCCTGCCCGATGGCCTCATGCCCCGCCACCTGTTCGCCCAGAACCTTGATCCCTCCGACCCCAGCGCCGTGCGTCACTGACGACCGGCCCCACACTGGAAAGAGTCAACGACATGACCATGACTGAGCCCACCACAGAACTCAAGGACGGCCGGGTCGTCGCCATCGCCGGCCCGGTGGTCGACGTGGAGTTCCCCCGTGGCCACCTCCCCGAGATCAACTCGGCCGTGGAGATGACCCTCAACCTCGGTGAAGAGGACGTCATCGTCGTGGCCGAGGTCGCCCAGCAGATCGGCGACAGTCGGGTGCGTGTGGTGTGTATGAAGCCCACCGACGGCCTGCGGCGCGGTCAGCCGGTGCGCAACCTCGGTCAAGGAATCTCGGTCCCGGTCGGCGATGTGACGCTCGGGCACGTGTTCAATGTCCTCGGTGAACCCCTCGACACCGGCGGCCAGCCGCTCGAGGGAGTGACCGAGCGGTGGGCCATCCACCGCGAGGCTCCCGCCTTTGACACGCTCGAGCCCAAGGCGCAGGTGTTCGCCACCGGCATCAAGGTCATCGACCTCCTCACCCCCTACGTCCAGGGCGGCAAGATCGGCCTGTTCGGCGGTGCGGGCGTGGGCAAGACGGTGCTCATCCAGGAGATGATCAACCGGGTGGCCACCCAGCACGGTGGTGTGTCGGTGTTCGCCGGCGTGGGGGAGCGGACCCGTGAGGGCACCGACCTCTGGATCGAGATGCAGGAGTCGGGCGTCATTTCCAAGGCCGCCCTCGTGTACGGCCAGATGGACGAGCCGCCCGGTGTGCGCCTTCGGGTGGCCCTCAGCGCACTGACCATGGCCGAGTACTTCCGTGACGTGCAGGGCCAGGACGTTCTTCTGTTCGTCGACAACATCTTCCGCTTCGTGCAGGCTGGCTCGGAGGTGTCGACTCTCCTCGGCCGTATGCCGTCGGCCGTGGGCTACCAGCCCACCCTCGCCGATGAGATGGGCGAGCTGCAGGAGCGCATTACCTCGACGCGGGGCCGCTCCATCACCTCGTTGCAGGCCGTGTACGTGCCCGCCGACGACTACACCGACCCGGCCCCGTTCACCACGTTCACCTTCCTCGACGCGACCACGGAACTCTCGCGCCAAAGTTAGTCACGGCAGCAAGTGGCACGATCTTTGAAGGCGTGGATAAAGCTCCTCAAACCGAAGAAACCATCCCAATTCCCAAATCACCATACGCTCAGTCAAAAGCGGAAGTGATCGAAT
>JALRFT010000113.1 GCA_023261915.1 Acidimicrobiales bacterium
GGGAGTTCCGAGGCCGAGCAGGCCTGGGCTGATTACTACGCCGAGAGCGGCGAGGCAGCCCCGGCATCTGCCGAGGTCGCACCAGAGGCGCCCGTTGAGGAGCCAGTTGCCGCAGAGGCCCCCGCTACCGATGAGGAGCCGGCCGAGGCCTGAGCCCTGGCGGGTTCAATCGACTGGTTCGGTGACCTCGATGACCCCGTTGGCGGGGATGTAGGCGAGATTCAAGCTCTCGCTTAACTGGTGACATCCACCACCTGATGGATCTCGTCGCGGGTGCTGTACACGACCGGTGTGGCAGAAGCAGCGCCGGAGCGCCTAGGCCGGGGGAATAACGACCGGTGACCACCAACCGTGGTGGGTGTGACGCCGAGCGCAGGTGGTAGTGCCGGGCGGATCGGTCCAGCCATCAGAAGCTGTACCGTGGCGGCGCCAGCGCCCAGTAGTGCGTGGCTTCGGTCAATCGGTGCTGACCCCTAGGTGTGCTTGCTGCCCTTAGCGAGATAGGTGGTTGTTGTGGCTTACCGCCGCCGGTTGGGTGCCCTTGTGGTTGGCCTGTTTGCTGCGCTTGCGAGTGCACTTTTGATGACGCGGTGCGGAGGCTCAGATTCTGCCCCTGATCAGAGCGTTGCCATCGAAGTGGTTGTCTCGGTCAAGCCCGGTGAGGCAGCCGACGAGCTAGCGCGTTCAGGTGCCCTCGTAGAGGTCAGTCGGCCAAGCGACGAGGTGCCCCCCGGGGCGCTTCCGGGTGGCAGCAATCTTGCTGGTCTTGTTGCCGCTGGCGAACTGCGGCCGGGGACTGTGGTTACTCAGGGGATGTTCGTTCCAGCTGGCGAGTCTGTTGTTGGAGTGGCCGCTCTTCTGACCGGCTCGGAGAGGACCGCCATCGCGGTCACTCTTGAGACCACGCGGGCTGGGGGTGGTTGGGTAAACCCAGGTGATCGAATCAACGTCCTTGTCCCGGGCCAATGTGCCGATGAGGCCGCACTTGTGCAGTCGGGATCGGGAGATGGCGAGGCACCTCGTTGTCGTCGGGCCAGATATCTCCTGCAGGCGGTAAGGGTGATTGCGGTCAACGACAATCTTCTTGGTGCCGCTAAGAGTGAAGTTGCACTCGGCCCAATGAGCGGTGCAGGCCAGATCACCCTGCTTCTGGAGTTGACGCCCTCGGAGGCTCAGTGGCTGGCGTCGTGGGACAATGAGTACTGGGTGACGCTGGTGGGACCCGACTACTCCCCTCAGGGACTTCCTCCGCTTCCGGTGCTCGCGTCTCCACTCCCCGGGGAGACCGGCTTGGATTCCGCTGCCGAATGCGAGGGCGGTCTCCTAGGAGCGGGTGGTTCATCCACCTGCAGCGGAGTGGGACCTTGATTTCTGCCCCACCTGCGGTATTCGTTCTCTCAGGAGATCCGGATGAACGAGCGAGGATTGTCAACCAGCTCGGCCCCGGAGTGGTGGGTTTCGATTCGGCCCAGGACGTAGTCGCGGCTGTCTGTCAAAGTGAGCAGTCAGGGACAGTTGTGCTTGTGACCGGCCCATCGATGTCGGAAGGCGAATCGTCGGCATCACTGACCGCAGTTCAAGGTGGCACTCGAAAGTATGCGAGTGAGGTTCATGGGATTGCTCTTCGGCACCAGTTGCCACTGTCTGAGCTCAAGAGGATTCTTGGCGCTGGGTTTTGCGACGCAGTTGAAGTCGGGGAGGGCCCAGCTCAACTGCGCCACGCTGTGCGGCGAGCTGGACTGGCGCCGACCATAGCCCCTGACCATCGGGGCGCTGGCGCAGAATCAGTGTCATCTGGTCCTCCGCCCCGGGTGCCGGGTCGGATAGTGGCGCTGATATCTGCAAAGGGCGGAGTTGGGAAGTCAGTCCTTACCGTCAACCTTGCTGAGGTCTTGGCCTCCCTCGCTCGGGAGGCGGACTCTTTGAGATCTAGCAAAGGCGCTCATCGTGAGGGTCTTCCCCGAGTCATTGCCGTTGACTCTGACCTCCAGTTTGGTGACCTCGGAACGTTGAGTGGTCTTGCCCCGGGGCGGACGCTGTGTGATGTCGGATCGGATGCTGACTTCCGGTCGGTGGATCCAATCAGTTTGGAAAGACTGGTGGCGGTACCACCGTCAGCCTCCATTGGCATTCTCGCTGTTTCCCCAGATCCAGCGAACGCTGAATTGGTACCGTCGGCGCTGCTCGTCCACACACTCCGGTCCCTAGCAGCAGCGGTGGAATGGATCGTTGTGGACTTGTCAACCAATCTCGATGACTCCGCACTCGACGTCATCGACGTTGCCGATCACGCCTTGGTGGTCACTAGTCCTGAGGCCACCAGTGTCGTGGGTACTGGCGGCCTCCTTGCAGTCCTTGAGCGCCTTGGCGTTGATTCAGACCGACGATCGATTCTCGTCAACAGAGTTGGAATGAATGCAGGCATGGATCTCGCGACAATCGAAGCGCACCTAGGTGAGAGTATTCTCGCGGCGATCCCCGAGGATGAAGTCGTCGGCCGATCTGTTCTCACCGCCCAGATCGCTGCGGTTGCGACACCGAGAGCCCCTTTTGTGCAGTCGGTTCTCGAGCTCGCTGCCGACCTGAGTGGCCATGATCCTGGCTATTGGAGATCTTCGGCCACCGGTGCGGGTGCAGGACTCGGACGGTGGGTTCGTGCTGTACTCGCGCCGAGGCGCAGGTAGACGTGGGACTCTCCGACCGGCTGGCCGACCAGGCTCTGAGGCTGGAGCCGGGCGCTGGACGTCGCACCATAGCTACGCCAGGCGTGTCGCCAGTCACGGCCCGGTATAGACAGAGAATTCATCAGCGCCTGCTCGATGAACTCGGTCCTACTCTCGGTGATCCCCGGATGACGGGGGAGTCCCTCCACCAAGTTGTGGGTGAGACTCTCACGCGCGTGCTCGATGAGGAGCGCCTACCGCTTTCGGTGGGTGAGCAGGAGCGACTTCGGGGAGCCGTCTACGACGATGTGTTCGGCTTTGGGCCGCTGGACCCACTTCTGGCGGACGAGGCAGTCACCGAGGTGATGTGCAATGGGCCCGACGCAGTCTGGGTCGAACGACAAGGACGTCTAGAGCGGACACCAACGACCTTCGTGGATGCTGACCACTTACGACGTGTCATTGAGAAGATGGTTGGTGCAGTTGGTCGTCGGGTCGACGAGATGACCCCGGTATGTGACGCCCGGCTGGCCTCTGGGGCTCGGGTCCACGCTGTGCTCGCTCCGGTCGCCGTGGATGGCCCATTTCTCACGATTCGCAAGTTTGCTCGCGATCACCTCACTGCAGCGGACCTTGTCAGATCTCGGTCACTTGACGAGCACGCCATGCGGTTCTTGTCCCGCGTCGTTAAGGGTCGATGCAATGTATTGATCTCCGGAGGTGCTGGATCCGGCAAGACGACTCTGCTCAATGTTCTTTCCTCATTCATTCCAAAAGGGGAACGCATCGTCACGATTGAAGACTCCAAGGAGCTCCAATTACGGCAGGACCATGTCCTCTCTCTGGAGTCGCGTCAGCCGAATGTTGAGGGTCAAGGATTGATTTCAATACGGGATCTGGTCCGGACGAGTCTGCGAATGCGCCCTGATCGAATCGTGGTTGGAGAAGTGAGAGCAGGTGAGGCGCTCGACATGCTCCAAGCCATGAATACAGGTCACGACGGTTCACTGACGACGGTGCATGCGAACAGTCCGCGAGATGCGCTTACCCGCATCGAGACGCTCGTATTCATGGCTGGATACGAGTTGCCCCTCCGCGCGATTCGACAACAGATTGCCTCCTCGCTCGAGATACTCGTTCACCTTCAGCGACAGTCAGATGGGTCTCGATGGGTGACTCATATCACCGAGGTGCAGGGGATGGAGGGGGACGTTGTTGTCACCGCTGACATCTTCCGTCGGCCCCGCGCCGGCGCCCAGCTAGTCCCAACCGGAATTCGCCCACATCTGGAAGCTCGGCTCGAGGAACTTGGGCTCGCCTCCCCCAGTGGCACTTTCAGGGAGGTGAGGGGTTGACAGGCCTGGTGAGGGAGCCGCGCAGGACGCGCCGATTGGCTGCAGGTCAATTGGGGAGGACCCGAAAGAGAGCTGTCCAACATGAAGGCGGGGAGTCATGGATAGCGACGGCCTGGCGGGCATGTGTCAACGCTGCGGCAGGACTCGAGGCAAGTGGTCGTGCACTCGTTGACCGGCTGGCTGTCCGGCCTCGTCTGCAGCCGGTCGTCTTGAGTGGCATACCCGAGCACCGATCCCGGGAGTTATCTGCTGCAACTGCTGTTGTATCAGCAGTCGGCGGGCTGGGCATCGCCGTCACCACTGGCCGTGTCGTGCTGGGAGGTGTCGTGGGGCTGGGTCTTCTGCTCGCTCCTGTGGGTGTCCTGCGGCTCCAGGAGAAGAGACGACGGCAACGTTTTCTCGATGAACTCCCTGACGTACTTCACCTTCTTGCGGGGGCCATACGCTCCGGCCTTCCGTTGACGCAGGCCATTGGGGTGTTGGCGAGCGAGACTGAAGGACCGGTGAGGGGCGAGTTTGCACGGGCAAGTGCCGAATTGGCTCTCGGCCAAACAGCAGGGCGCGCACTCCGGGGAATCGCCGTTCGGATGACGAGCGACGATGTTGCGTCTGTTGCTGTAGCTGTCGAGATTCACCGCCAATCGGGTGGCAATCTGGCGGAGGTAATTGACATCGTCGCGTCGGGCGCCGTCCTTCGACAGCGTCTGCAGCGCGAAATCGCAACTCTGACTGCAGAAGGCCGGATCAGCGCGATTGTGCTTGGTGTCCTGCCCATTCTTCTAGGGGCCCTTCTGTTCGTCACCAACCCCGAGTATCTCTCCGTACTTCTCGAGGATCCTGCGGGTCAGGTCATGATGAGCGTCGCTGCTGTTTCGATGGTCCTCGGCTTCATGTGGATGCGTCGGATCGTATCGATCGATGAGTGAAGCGGCCCTCATTCTCTCGATAGACGGAGCCCTATGGTGCCGATCCGCAGGGAAGAGCGAGGACTGATGGATCGTCTCACCCCTCTCCTAGTTGGCGTCGTAGCGGCCCTAGTGGCACTGCTTTTCCCGAAGCGACACCTGCAATTCCGCCGAGCTGTTCGTCCTCACGGACCTCAGCAGTCAGGTGGCGAACCTTCTTATTCTCAATCTCCACCTTCGTCGGGTGGTGTTCTCCAGCGACTCAGCCGCAGGGCCCTCGGGCAGGATCAGGTAGTGGGCTCACCCATGTTGCTTCGGGTGATCTCACTCTTGGTTGGACTCCTTGGCAGTGCTCTGCTTCGAGCGATTCTTCCGGCGGAGATTCCTACTGCTGTTTCTCTACTTCCTGTGGCGGCATCGTTCCTCGGACCGAGTTGGAATGATCGTCGTCGTCTTAGGCGCCGACGAAAGGCGATGGCGCGTGATTTCCCCCGGATTCTTGATCTTCTGGCATTGAGTGTGGAGGCTGGGATGGGCTTCGAACAAGCAATTTCACGAGTGGTTCAGGCCCTGCCCGGAGCGTTGTCGGCTGAATTCATCCGAATGCAGGCCGAGATTGCTGCTGGCGCTCCCCGGTCTCTTGCCCTCCGGTCAATGGCCGACCGGTGCCCGTTGCCTGAGATCCGGACGTTCGTCGTCACGCTTGTCCAGGCCGAAACCTTCGGCGTCCCTGTTGGCCCCCTGTTGCGATCTCATGCTGATGACGTTCGGATCCGACACCGCCAAGCTATTCAGCTTCGTGCGCAGAAGGCTCCTGTCAAGATGCTCATCCCGCTAGTCCTATGTGTCTTTCCATCTCTTCTCGTGGTTGTTGCCGGGCCGGCATTGCTCACGATCCGTCAGACCCTTCTGCCCTGAGACGCGATCTCTCTGCAACATGGCAAGGCCGGGGAGACGGTACCGGTGCCCCAAATCTCTGTTCCCAGAACATGGAGCACCGGTGCCATCGTCAGGTCACCCGGTAGTGGTTGTCGTCAGCATCTCGAATTGGTCATTCATCCCGGCGCCAAGGGCCGAGACTGCCACGACACACACGACGGCAATGAGTGAGACCAACATTGCGTACTCAACCATTGTCGCTCCCTCGTCGGGGATCCGATTTCGTAGCAGCCACTGGTGGATCATTGATAGCAACGGCATTGCACCTTCCTTGGATCTGGCATTGGGGAGCCGTCGTCTTCGGGGCTCCGAGCCGCTAGAGCCAGTGTGGCGACTGATGCTCGCCGCCGGTGTGGTGGTCACCGTGCGTGCCTGCAGACCTACCGCTAGGTTTCAGCACGTGTTCGTCGTTGGGCTCACTGGTGGCATCGGCTCAGGGAAGTCAACGGTGTCGTCAATGTTCGCCGCCCGGGGTGCGGTCATCATCGATGCCGATCTGATCACCCGCCAGCTTCAGCAGCCCGGCGCTCCCGTATTCGAGGCCATGGTTGAGAGATTCGGTGAGCGAATCATCGCTCCGGACGGGACGCTCGACCGCCAGGCGGTTGCGGACATCGTGTTCCACGACGCAGAGGCACTCGCCGACCTCAATGCGCTGGTCCATCCCGCAGTCGGGGCCGAGATCGCCAATCAATTGGGCGCTGCGGCAGAGGCAGCGACACCCGTGGGGGCCGCCCAAGCTGTGGTGATTCTCGATGTCCCCCTGCTCGTGGAGACCGGGCGATCCGATGTGGCACTCGTGGTCGTTGTCGATGCGCACGAACATCACCAGCATGAACGGCTAGTGACCCACAGAGGGCTCGATCCCGCCGACGCCTCGGCGCGCATGTCCCGTCAAGCCTCTCGCTCTGATCGTCTCGAGTGGGCTGACATCGTGATCGACAACACTGGCGATCTCGCCTATCTCGAGAACGAGGTTGAGCGGGCGTGGCAAGAAATTTGTGTCCGCTCCAACGTGGGCCACGGCCACGCTGGCGACTGAGGTCAGGCGTCGATGAGCTTGAGTCGTCGCGCCAGATCGCTGGTAAGCGTTCGGCTTGGGTCGACCTGGTCTCGTGTCCGTCGCCATTCGTCGAGGCGGGGATACATCTCCGGAACCATGTGCGGCGCCAGCCGACTGTCCTTGGCAAGGTAGATCCGGCCTCCCGCTCCAGCTACCTCAACGTCGAGCCGGTCGAGGAGTGGACCGAGCCCGGCGATGCCAGCAGGTATGTCGAGCGCCAGCGTCCAGCCCGCCGCCGGGAATGAGAGTGGGCCGTCGTTGCCAGGACCGAATCGTTTCAGCACCGCCAGAAATGACGTGCACCCGGCCGAGCTGAGTTGCCCCACGATGCTCCGGAGCGTGTCGTCGGCATCGTCGGGAACGACGAATTGCCACTGCAGGAATCCTCGTTTCCCGTAGATGCGGTTCCAGCCCCGGACCATGTCGAGTGGGTGGAAGAAGGCGCCGATGCTCTGCAGTTCGGCAGTCCGTTCGGCGGGGGCTTTACGAAACCACAACTCGTTGAAGGCCCGGACGCTCAGGGGGTTCAAAAGACCCGCCGGCACCCACGGTGGAGCGCCGACGCGGACCTTCGGGTCAAAAGCCAGTGGTCGCAAGCGTTGGGCGGCATCGAGTTCGTCGAGTTGGGCGAACCGTCCACGGGTCAGCACCGAGCGACCCATGGACCCGCCGGTGCTCATGAGATCGATCCAGGCCACCGAGTAGTCGTAGAGGTGGTCTGCTTCAACCATCGCCGCCATGACACCGTCGAGATCATTGGTGCGCAGCGTGTCAACTGACAGCAGCGACGTCTCGATCGGCGGGCAGTTGAACGTGGCGTCGATGATCACGCCGGTGAGGCCCATCCCACCAGCAGTCGCCCAAAAGAGCGCCGGGTCAGACTCGGGCGTCACCGTAAGGATCTCTCCCGAGGGAATCAGCAAGCGGATGGAGCGCACGGCCTGGCACCACGAGCCAACCCGATGGTGGTTCTTCCCGTGGATGTCCGCAGCGATCGCCCCCCCGACGGTCACGTATCGCGTACCGGGTGTGACCGGCACGAAACGACCCCGGGGAACGAGGATGCGCAAGAGTTCGTCGAGACTTGTGCCTGCTGATGCAGTGACGAGACCCGATCTATCGTCGATCTCCACCCGTGCCACGGCAGTGGTGTCGACCACTGTCCCCCCGGCGTTCTGGGCGGCATCGCCGTAGGACCGACCAAGGCCGCGGGCAATGGCGCCGCGTGGTCCGATGGTGTTGAGGCTGCGCTCGAACTCTCCCATGGTGGCGGGATGGCGGACGTCCGCTGCCGATCGGGGCACCCGGCCCCAGCCGGAGAGCACTGCCCGGGCCACCGGCTCAAGCGACATAGATCCCCACGGCGTAGACGACTGCCCACACGAGCCCGGCGACGATCAGCACTCGGTCGGTAAAAACGAGACGTTCGGGGCGCTCGGCCACACCAGCATCGGCAAGTTGCACGTAGCGAAGAACGACGATGGCGAAGGGGACCATTGAGATCTGTAGCCAGACTGCCGTGCCAGTCACCGTCTCGGCGTTTGGCCCTCCTTCGAATGCCCACAAGCAGTAGGCCACGAGCATCAGTCCAGCAGCGATGGAGCGGACCGAGGTGAGAAACCCTGGGGTGTAGGAACTGAGCACGGCGCGCGTTGGCCGTTCGTTGGGGTCGCTGGTGCTGCGGTGATGATGGGCGAGCTCGGCTTCCCTCTTCGCTGTAATGACCAGGAGAGCACCCGCCGAGGTCACGATGAAGAACCACTCCGACAGTGGCACCCCGGTGGCGGCCGCGCCGGCGACGGCGCGGAGAACGAATCCGGCTGACACTGCCACAAGGTCAACGACGGGAACGTTTTTGAGTCCGAAGGAGTACGCGGTGGTGAGTCCGAGGTAGCCGAGCAGCGTCCAGCCCAGCGGCGTGGCGACGACAAACCCCACGAGGACGGCAGCGACGATGAGGACAGCCCCGACGACGTAGGCCGTGGCGACACTGAGCTGACCAGCGGCAACGGGACGGTCGCGCTTTACCGGATGGCGGCGGTCTGCGTCAACGTCGCGGGCATCATTGAGAAGGTACGTACCGGCTGAAGCTAGGCAGAAGGTCAGAAATGCCAGGACGGCATCGCCCAGTGGTCCGCGCTCGGTGATGACTCCGGCGGCAGCCGGGGCCGCAAACACCAGGAGGTTCTTCGACCACTGACCCGGTCGCATGCTGCGCACGAGACCACCGAGGGCCGTTCTTCGTGAGAAGCGTTCGGTCATCGGCCGCACCTCGGTCATCAGCGGGCCGAGATCCGGCGCCAGATGAGCCGGGGGAGATGCCGCATGACGAGAAAGACCCAGCGCAGCACCGACGGCGCCCACACGATGTCGGCTCCGGTCTCAAGGCCCCGAACGATGCGGGCACCGACCTCGTCGGGGGTCGTCGAAAATGGTGCCGCCTTAAGACCGGCAGTCATGCGGGTGTGGACAAAACCGGGCCGTACGACCATGACCCGCGCCCCGTCGCCCACCAAGGCGTCGCCGAGTCCCTGGCTGAAGACGTCCAGTCCCGCCTTGGACGAACCGTAGACATAGTTGTCAGCGCGGGCTCGCTCCCCGGCCACCGAGGAGATGACCACGAGAGTGCCGTGGCCTTGGTGGCGGAAGCGGTTGGCCACCTCGAGTCCACAAGAGACCGACGCCGTGTAGTTGACGTTGACAGCTGCGGCAGCGGCGATCGGATCGGCGTCGAACTCGGCCTGACTGCCGAGCACACCGAAGGCGAGCAGTACGAGGTCAACGTCCCCCAGCAGCTCGAACGCTTTGGCAACGGCTGGGCGGTGGGTGGTGAGGTCGGAGGCATCGAAGGTGACGATGTCGACTTGGGTGGCGCCGGCAGAGCGCAAGCGCTGGGCCGCTGTGACTGCTGTCGGACCCGAATCCCGACAGGCCAACACGACCCGTTCACACCGCCGGGCGACGAGCAGGTCCATGGCGGCAAGTGCGATCTCGGAGGTCCCCCCCAGCACCAGCGCGGTTTGGGGGCTCCCCACGGCGTCGTTCACGGGCTGTTCCTTCCGTCTGGGCCTGGGCTGTGACCCTTGAGGTCAGCAGCGCCCCGAGCGTACCTGTCGGCGCGGACCGTCATGGGTGAGGAGCGCCGTCAGTACGCTTGGCAGGTGCCCGACTTCCGCATGGTGACCCCCTTTGAGCCGGCTGGCGACCAGCCCAAGGCCATCGATGAGCTCGTGGCCGGGGTGCAGCGGGGGGACAAGTTCCAGACCCTGCTCGGTATCACGGGGTCGGGTAAGAGCGCCACGGTGGCGTGGACCATCGAGCAACTGCAGCGGCCGACGTTGGTCTTGGCTCCCAACAAGTCGCTCGCCGCCCAGTTGGCCAACGAGTTCCGTGAGTTCTTCCCGCACAACCGGGTCGAGTACTTCGTCTCCTACTACGACTACTACCAGCCCGAGGCCTACATGCCCGCCTCGGACACCTACATCGAGAAGGACTCGTCGGTCAACGACGAGATCGATCGGCTGCGCCACTCGGCCACCTCGGCGTTGCTGACCCGTCGTGACGTCATCGTGGTGGCCTCGGTGTCAGCCATCTACGGCCTCGGTTCGCCGTTGGAGTACGCCGACCAG
>JALRFT010000301.1 GCA_023261915.1 Acidimicrobiales bacterium
CCGAGTAACCGGCCTGGGCCCGACCCAGCACGGTGGCACCGCCATAGGTGTTCGCCCCCGCGAACGCGAGCGTGCCGTTGCCGCGACCGAGCGCAAAACGATGGAAGGCATGGCCGGCACCGCCGTCGGAGACGGGCTGTGTCGCCGCGATCTGGAAGCGGATGGTGGCTGAATTGTCGGGGACCTCGGAGAAGTCGAACTCGTAGACAACCCGGTAGATGGCAGTCGCTGAACTGATCGAGGCGATGATGTTGCTCTCGCCGTCGGCGTTGATGTTCGCCAGCAAACCGGTCGCACCGCCGCTGGCGGCCCAGCTGATGTCCTGATAACGCGGAGTCGAGTCATCCCCCGGCGAGAGCAGAATCGTGGTCGCGGCGAAGGGAATCAGGTTGTCCGAGGCGTCATAGGCCTTGACAGTCACCTGCTCGCGGTCATCGAGTGGAGTCCCGTTGAACACGACCCGGTTGGTCGACTGGTAGGTGCCGGTGTAAAGGCAGGCCCGACCGGGACCGCACGGCGCGGCCTGGCTGTAGTGGCGGGTGAAGCTCACTCCCCGGGCGGCGAGCGCGTCGAGGTGAGGGGTACGGGACACGGGGTGGCCGAGGTGGGACAGGTGATCAGCGCGGAACTGGTCGAGGGTGATGAGCAGCACGTTCGGCCTCGTCGACACGCCGGCGAGCCTACTGGCGCTACCGTTCGGCGTGGCCCGATTCAGCCGAGACGAGTTACAGCAGTTCCGGGGGGCGACCCTTCCCGACCTCGTCGCCGATCCGCTCCGCCTGCTCTTCGTCGGGATCAACCCGGGTCTGTGGACCGCAGCGGTGGGGACCCACTTCGCCCGGCCGGGAAACCGTTTCTGGCCGGCGATGTACCGGGCCGGGATCACCGAGGCACCAGTCGACGCCTCCGACGGACTCACCGACGACCAGAGGGCGGAACTCGCCCGAGCCGGAATCGGCATCACCAACATCTGTCCGGTGGCGACAGCCCGCGCCGATGAATTGTCCCGTCAGCAACTCGCCGACGGTGGTGAGCGGTTACGGGAGTTCGTGCGCCATCACCGCCCCACCGTCGTGGCCGTGCTCGGGGTCACGGCCTTTCGTGACGCGTTCGGTCGGCGCTCGACGGCCATCGGCCCACAGGAGGATCGCTTTGAGGGTGCCGAACTGTGGGTGCTGCCCAATCCGAGTGGGCTCAACGCGCACGAGACCGTGGACTCACTCGCCACCTGGTACCGCCAGGCCGCCGAGGCTGCCGGGGTGCCGATCCACCGACCGCAGATGCGCTGAGGGGTCAGCGCAACCGGAACGTCTGGTCGTCTCCGGGGGCAGGAACCTCGACGATGGGTTCCTGGCGATCGTCGAACTCGGTGCGCAGTGCCTTACTCATCACGCCGTGCATGTCGTAGAGGCAGGTGATGTAGGTCAGCTCAAGAATCTCAAGGTCGCTCAGGTGAGCGGCGAGGGCCTCGAACACGCCGTCGGCGATTCGCCCCCGGTCGAGTGAGAGGCCATCGGTCCAGGCGAGCACGGCCCGTTCCACATCGTTGAAACATTCAGCGACCTGCCAGTGGGGGATGGCGGCAATCTTCTCCTCGGGGATGCCTACCTCACGACACGACTTGCAGTGCTGGGAGAACACGAACTGACTCTGGACCGTCCACCCCACCCGGGTCTGGGCGATTTCGCGCAGCTGCGGATCGAGGGCCCGCTTGGGGTCGCGGTAGAGGGCGAACCCGGCACCACAGTGGTCGAGGATGTCGGGACTGTTGGCGAACACCGGCCACCAGTCACCTGGTGTACCCGTGGCGGTGCCGGGCTCGTTCACCGGGCACCGGTCACCGAAGACCAGGTCATACCAAAAGGTGGTGCGGGGATCGGCTTCACTCCGGGGGACCGGTCGCAGTCGAGGCATGCGACAGTCTGCCCCTAACCGTGGGACGCCTGCTCAACCTGTCGGGGGAAGAGGCGCCACGCCACGACGGCGCCGAGGGCGGGAACGAGGGCGCCGATCGCCATGGCCCAGCCCATCCCACTGGTGAAGGCCTCCCCAGCCGTGGCCACGATGACGGGGCCGGCCTCACCTCCTGCCCGCGCCGCACTCAGCACCGCTGTCCCCAGTGACTCTCTGACGCCCTCGAGCACCCCGGCCGGAAGGTTGGCCGCGGCGTCGCCGGCGGCGGTCACCGCGGCATCGATGGCGTTGCGGTACTGGCTTGAGAGCAGTGCGCCCAGCACGGCCACGCCGAGTGAGCCACCGAGTTCGCTGAAGGCATCGTTGACCGCTGCGGCGATGCCTGACTTCTCCCGGGGGACCGAGCCGAGGATGCCGTTGGTCGCCTGGGGCAGGGTCAGACCGAGACCGATGCCCACCACTCCCAAACAGATGGGGAGCAGCCCAGCCGGCGAATCGGTTCCAAGCGTCGAGGCGGCCAAAAGCCCAGCGGCCACGGCGGACATGCCAGCCACGACGGTGGTGCGGCTCGAGATGGCGTTGGCGACCGCCGTGCTCGCCAGCGAGGCGACAAGAAGGCCACCGGCGAGGGGCATGACGCCGAGCCCCGACATCAGCGGCGTGCCTCCCTTGACCAACTGGAGGTACTGCGGCACGAAGAACATGGCGCCCATCAGGGCGAAGTACACGACAGCCACTGCCCCCACCGATACGGAAAAGACCCGACGACGGAAGAACTCCATGGGCAGCATCGGGTGGTCGCTCCGCTTTTCCCACCCCACGAAGGCCACCAGCAGTGCCACGCCGACGATGAAGGGAACTGTCGTTGATGAAGAGAGCCCCACTTCCGGGAACTCCACCACGGCATAGACGATGCCGATGAGTCCAGCGGTGGAGAGCACAGCCCCAAGCGGGTCGAGGCGAGGTCGTGCCGGGTCTCGGCTCTCGGGGATGAGGAGAACCACAGCGGGAAGCAGCGCAATGACGAGGAGCGGGTTGACGGCGAAGATGGCATGCCAGTCGAAGTGCTCGAGCAGGACACCCCCAAGGATGGGCCCGAGTGCCACCGCGCCGCCGGCCACCGCCGCCCAGATCCCGATGGCCCGCGATCGTTCGGTCGCGTCAGGGAAGACCTGGGTCAGTAGCGACAGGGTGGAAGGCATGATGGCCGCCCCCCCGATGCCCATGATCGCCCGGCAGAAGGTGAGGGTCAGGGCGTCTGGAGCGAGCGTGGCCACAGCCGAAGCCACGCCGAAAAGAACGAGGCCGCCGATGAGCAACCGACGCCTACCGAAACGGTCGCCGAGACTGCCGGCGGTGAGCAGTGCGCCGGCGAACATCAGTGAGTAGGCGTCAATGACCCACTGCAGTTCGGCAGTCGTGGCCGAGAGGTCCTCTTGTAGACGGGGCAGTGCCACATTGACGATGGTGTTGTCGATCGCAATGACGGCCAGACACGCCGAGAGCACACCGAGGGCGACCCAGCGGGAGCGGTCACCCGCCCCGGTCCTGGCGACAGTCTCAGGACTCTGCACGACCGAGAGATTAGGTGGTGCCGAGGTCGGGGAGGGGACGTTGCCCCCGGGATCTAGGTGGCGACAATGCGAACGGTGTTCTCGGGGTGGGCTGAGCAGGCTCCGCTGAACGAACCAATCTCGGCGAAGGTGTAGGAGAACTCTGTTCCCGGTAGGACAGTCCACGGTCCGACCACATGCGGTCGGTTGTCCTCATTGACGAGCACCAAGGTGTCCCCGACTGACATCTCGATGGTGCTCGGCACGGCGTCGACGACCTCTCCAGCATCGACGCGTTCGCCTGTGCCCACCGGGATAACGATCTCACGGGTATCAGCGGGGCCAAACAAGGCAACGCCAACGAAGAACATGGTGATGGCGACCGCGACGGCCACCAGCGCAACGAGCGCAGTCAACCCCTTGCGTTGGATTGTCGGGTCAGTGGGCTCGTCACTCACCAAGGGCTTCTTCGTCAGCGCTGGTCGAGGACGAACCATCTGATCCATCCGGCCCCGGCGCCAGGTTGTAGCGGTCACGGACGCCGCTTCCCGCGCAACCTCCACCCACTCGGCCCGATGCGGCGGACAACGCGCCGTCAAGCATTGGGTTGGCACCGCTGAAGACACCCCACGGGCTTTCACACCCCGGCACGACCCAGGCATGACTCATCCAGCCCGCCGAGCCACTGCTCTTGGTGCCCCCGAGGGCAGCACAATCGGCTTCGGAGGTGGTGGTGTCACCAACGACGAGTCCGGCACGAATG
>JALRFT010000045.1 GCA_023261915.1 Acidimicrobiales bacterium
CGGAGAGGCCTTGGGCCGACCCACGAGGGTCGAGTAGGCCATACCGATCCCGTTGTTCAACTGCCACGTCAGGTTGTACTGCCGCAGAGGCTTGAGACCGGTGAAGCTGCATGAGGTCTGGGTGGCCGGCACCGAACACTCCACCAGTGCGGCGTTGCTCCCCACCTCCTCGGCCCAGATAGTCACCTCGGTGAACAGGCCTTGTTGGCTGGCGGGGATCGGGCTCCACGTGACCGTCAGCCCGTCACGGGTAGGTGACGCCGCCAGCGGGGTCGGCACGACCGGGTCGAAGGGGATGCGCATCGTTCCGGCGACAGCATCCGACTCGTATTCAAGGTTCGTGTCGGGGTCCCGGTTGCGGGCCACGATCGTCAGATCGTAGGGGGCGCCCCGAACGAGGCCGCTGAAGTCACAACTCGGGGTGGCGACCCGAAGGCACCGCTTGACCTCACCGCTCGCCGTCGGGACGGCCACGACGTCGTAGTTGACGATGGGGGCACCGCCCGTGTTGGTTGGCGGCGCCCAGTTGACGCGGACGGAGCCGCCGAGGTTGGGTTCCGAGGTGATGTTCTCAACCACGCCGGGCTTGCCCTTGTAGGTGAGGGTCTCAATGGCAGTGTTGGGTCGGGAGGCGTTGCGCCACGGCCCCCAACCACCGGCGGTCCGGGCGCGCACCTTGAACGAGTAGGCGACCCCGGGATCGAGCCCCACCATTGAACACCCGAGGGAGACGGGCCCTGACAGCGGGATGTCATAGGTGCAGGTCTGACCGCCGGGGCTGGCCACTGCCTCGTAACTCAATACTGGGGAGGCTTCCTCCCGAACCGCCTGGTCCGGTGGATTCCAGTAGACCCGGACGAAATCGAGATAGTTCCCACCGCCTTGGTCGGCGCGCTGTTGGAACATGTTGGCTGAGCGGACCTCACTTGGCAGAGGGTGCACGGTGTGAATCGTTCCCGACGACATGTTGCCGTTGCGATCCAGAGCCCGAACCTCAACATGGGCGAGTTGCTCGGTGTAGGCGGGAACATCCACGCTCACGGTGGAGGTCAGCACCGTGGTCCACGCTGTAGGCGATGCTCCGGGGAGATGGACCCGGTACTCCATGCCCCGGATACCCGCCGCATCTGCCGCCGAGACATTGACCCGGATGGAACCCTGGCCCTCGCGGCTGCGGTCAACGGTGGAAGTGACCTGAGGGGCCGTGTCGTCGGACCAGTCGTAACCAGCGAGGTGGCCCTGTTCAGCCAGTTTCTTGTGTCCGGCCAGTGAGGGATGGAAATGGTCAATGGTGGAGATGTCGCCATCGACGAAGACGAACTGGTTCCGCGGAACGAGTGGAGCATTGTTGGCCGGCTGCCCCGAGGCTGGCAGCACCCGGTTAGAGCTGAATCGGAACATGGCGTAGTCATCAAAACGGCATCGCAGAACCTTGGCGCACTCCTCGGCGAGGATGGCGTTGAAATCCATGTTCCGCTGACGAACCCGCAGTCGCCGTTCCTCATCGGGACCGGGGTAGGACGTCGGGTTATTGAGGAGGGACTGGCACGGGATGACACTCAGGCCGTCCCAGAAGAGCCGGGCCGTCCCGGCGTTACCGCTCGTCACCGGGTTCGGGGGATTCGGAGCTCCCCGCAGGTACCACAGGTTGTAGATGTCGGGGATCGAGGTGACGAAGATCAGAGCGTCAGGGTTCTTGTTCTTGGTGGCATTCAGGAAGGAAACGAACTGGCTCCGATAGGTCGAGGTCGAGGTCATATCCGCTTCACTGGACTTACAGAGGTCGTTGCCTCCCATCTGGATGACGACGTAATCGCTACTCGACGACATCGCGTTCGCCTGATCGTCGGCATCGGACATCTTCTTGCCGTTCGCTGACTGGTTGTCAGCCGTGGCCGATGAGTTGAAGGCCTTCAGGCGCTGATACATGCTGTTGAGACCCTCAGCAGTGCCTGTCGCCCACGAGTTCTCCTTCTGCTCCTGACCGGCGTTGAGGATGCTGCCCGCTGCGCCGGTTCCCGCCGAGATGGAGTCGCCAATGATGACCATGCGGTTGGGGGCGCTGGTGCGACCTGGTGTCGGGGTCGGAATCGTGACCGCCGCCGGCTGGACTGTGACATCACCTTCGGCGGCTGCACCTGTTACCGAGCTCACGGCGGTCACCGAAGTGGCGATAAGGGACGCCGCCAGGGCGGTCGTTACCAGCCGTCGTGCGCTGCTGAACATCGTTCTCCCCCAAGAAACGCTGTATCTCCGGAGCAAGGACCGGCTCCAGACCCCCGAATCAT
>JALRFT010000048.1 GCA_023261915.1 Acidimicrobiales bacterium
GGCAACGTCCATGTGCCCATCGGCAAGGTGAGCTTCGATGCGGCAGCCCTCACGGCCAACTATCGGGCGGTGGTTGAGGAAATCGAGCGGGCCAAGCCCGCATCGGCCAAGGGCCGCTACCTGCGCAAGGTTGCCCTCTCGTCCACAATGGGGCCCAGCATTCGCATCGACGTCGGCCAGGCCTTGTCCTTTGAGGACAGCCCCGCCGCTTGAGTCGGGTGGGATTGGCTGCCCGACGACCTGGTCGCTACGCTCTCCCTTCTGCCGGTTCGTCCGGCGACAACTGAAAAGCACTACAGGTCGCCGTAGACCTCAGGTGCCCGCAAGGGCGTAACGGATTCCCACCTGAAGAGGCGAACTCCTCGAATCGTGATGACCACGGGGCGTTCGCTGCTGCGGACGCCCTCCGTCGTTTCCCGGTCACGGCAGACGGCGGTCACATACGACACGAACGAATCGAGAGGAGGTGGCATGGACCAGCCAAGGCCCGAGAAGGTTGCGGTGGTGGACGAGGTGCGTGAGCGCCTGAATTCGTCCAAGGCGGTGCTGCTCACCGAGTACCGGGGTATCAACGTCGACGGCCTCGCCCGGCTGCGCCGGACACTGCGCGAGGCGGGCGGTGAGTACAAGGTCTACAAGAACACGTTGGTTCGCATTGCGACCCGCGAGCTCGGCCATGATCTCGACGATCTGCTCACCGGTCCGACCGCCCTTGCGTTCGTGCCCGATGTCGAGGGGGCCGATCCGGCGCTCGTGGCCAAGGCGCTCAAGCAGTTCGGGAAGGACAATCCGGATCTGGTGGTCAAGGGAGGTCTCCTCGGAGATCGACTGCTGACCGAGGCAGATACCAAGGCGCTCGCCGAGGTGGCTCCTCGTGAGGAACTCCTCGCTCGACTCGCCGGGGGACTCGCCGCACCGATGCAGAAGTTCGCCTCGTTGCTGCAGGCACTTCCCCGCAATTTCGCCTACGGCCTTGCCGCCCTCATCGAACAGGGTGGCGCCCCGGGCGCTCCGGCGGATGTCCCGGCCGAGCCCGAGGCCCCGGCCGCCGACGAACCAACTGTCGACGAGCCCACGGCGGAGGAACTCCCCGCAGAGGAACCGGTTGCCGAAGCTCCGGCGACTGATGAGGAAGCCGCATCATCTGAATCCGTAACCGAAACCGAAGCCGCTGCCGCGGACGAGGAACCCGAAACCCCCTCGGCTGAGGCCGAGACGGCCGAGCCAACACAGGAGAGTTAAATCATGGCAACCAAGGAAGAGATCCTCGACGCCATTTCGTCGATGACCGTTCTCGAGTTGAGCGAACTGCTCAGCGAGTTTGAGGAGCGCTTCGGCGTGACCGCCGCAGCCCCGGTGGCTGTTGCCGGTGTCGCCGCACCCGCCGGTGGCGGAGGCGACGGCGCAGCCGAGGAGCAGGACGAGTTCGACGTCATCCTCACCTCGGCCGGCGACAAGAAGATTCAGGTCATCAAGGAGGTTCGTGCACTCACGAATCTGGGTCTCAAGGAGGCCAAGGACCTGGTCGACGGCGCTCCCAAGCCCGTGCTTGAGAAGGTGTCCAAGGAAGATGCCGCCAAGGCCAAGGAAGCCCTCGAGGCCGCTGGCGGCTCTGTCGAACTGAAGTAGTCGAGCCCCGGGTCGGCAGTGGCCGACCCGGGATGCTCACTGCGTGATGCCACGGCCCATGTCTCCATCCCGGCCCGGAGTTCCGGACGAGGAGCGACGTCGTGGGCTCATGAATGTTGCGGTCGCCTGGGGCGATCGCTGGTACGACCCGGCTGTGGGGCTCCTGTGGAACCCGGCCGGGTCGTTCGCGCCAGCGGTGCGAGACGCCACGGTGCACCTGTTGCCGCAGTCGGCC
The DNA here is from genome assembly GCA_023261915.1 of Acidimicrobiales bacterium. Classification (GTDB taxonomy): domain Bacteria; phylum Actinomycetota; class Acidimicrobiia; order Acidimicrobiales; family Acidimicrobilacustridaceae; genus M30B73. Next base: position 1,865 of record JALRFT010000048.1, read on the forward strand.
TGGTACGCGTTCGGACTACTCGAGCGCGGCAGTCCCGGGGACATCTCTCGGGCTGTCGAGGTACTCAATGCCGTCCTCGCCTACCAGTACGACCGGCCCGGAGCAGCATGGAACGGGACTTTTGCTCGGGTGGCAGAAGCTGCTGAACCGACCGAGGGCGCTCGTGAGTGGCTCGATTACGACCCGAACTGGCGGCAGTTCATCGCCAGCACATTCCTGCTCACCCTTCGCCACCACAGCGACGTCATCGATCCTGTCCTCATTTCCCGCCTCGACCGCTCTATCGATCTGGCCCTGCGCAGCGAGCCGGCGGACCGAATCACTTCGTCGTACTCGAACATCGCCTTGCTGCACGCCTTCGCCCTGGTTGAGTTCGGTGCACGAGGTGGTGATGGCGACCTGCAGGACGCAGGGGAGCGACTCGCCCGGTCAGTGGTCGACTCGTTCGACCGGTGTGGGGCCTTCGACGAATACAACTCGCCGACGTACTACGGCATGGATCTGGTGGCCCTCGCTCTGTGGCGAACGTGTGCGGCCTCGGAACTGCTCCGCCGCGAGGGCGCCCGACTCGAAGCGGCGCTGTGGATGGATATCGCCACGTTCTTCCACGCCGGCATGCGGAATCTGATCGGTCCCTTCGATCGCGCCTATGGCATGGACATGACCCGATATCTGGCCATGGTGGGGCTGTGGTGGATCCCCGCTTTCGGGGGAGGGGATGCCCCGGTTCCCGAACTCACCGCTGATGTCATCGATCATGGGCACGACCTTCTCGTTGGTCCGTTGGTCGCCCGGCTGGCCGGACCGATCCCTCGCGACGCGGTGGAGTTTCTCCACCACTTCGATGGGGTGCGGGCCGTTGATCGACCGATCACTCCGGTGTCGTCTCGCACTGCCACAGCGTGGCTGGAACCAGACTTCGCCTTTGGAGGAGAGGAAGGTGACCCGGGGCGTCCTGCCACCGGCCAGTTCGCCCCCGCCACGGTCCACTGGGTGCTACCCGACGCAACCGAGGCATCTCCTCGGGTGGGGTCAATCCGGTTCTTCTGCGACGATGCCACCTCGGCTCGAGCCGGCGATGCGCAGCTGAGGATTGTGACAAGTCCCGGTGACCGGGGGGCTGCCGACGCATGGTTCCTCCTTTCCACCGGGGGTTCGAAGTCGCTCAACCCGGTCATGGTCGGCCCCGGGCGGTGGGATCTGCCGGGGTTGACCCTCCAGGTACAGGCCAACGGCACCCTCGTGACCGTTGACCCCTTTGGGGAGGACCTTCTGGTGGGTTTCCGGGCGGGGCCGAGCGGCCACCGGTTCACCCTCCGACGAGTGGGGGATGCTTGACCCTTGCCGGTGACGGGCCTATGGTCCGCGCCAGCACGTGACCCCATCCGGAGTCTCCGGGGGGCGGGGTTCATAGCCCTGAGGGGTGTTCGGGGGGCCCGGGCAGTCGGCCCACCGGTGAGGGTCTGGTCATCAGGGCCCTGCTGCCGGTGGGATTGGTTGGCGTCGCCCCGGGTTGTGTTGAGGGCGTGGGCCGCCTAGTCTGACCAGTTGCCGTGCCTGCCCGTTCTGCGATGAAGACCCCCTTTCGGGGCCTTTTCGCGTCCTGACAGCCGCTTAGACCATTCCGCCCCAAATCCAGGAGTCACCCTTGCCTGCACGTCCGACCGTCCGGGACCGTTACTCCTTCGCGAACCTTGACGAGGTTCTCGAACTTCCCGACCTGATTGCTGTTCAGCGCGATTCATTCGACTGGTTCGTGAATCGTGGTCTTGCCGAGACCTTCCGGGACATCAGTCCCATCAAGGACTTCACCGAGACCCTGCAGCTCGAACTTGAATTTGACCCGAAGGACGAGGACCTGCGGCCGCCGCCGAAGTTCACCGTCGAGGAGTGCCGCGAGAAGGACATGACCTACGCCGCACCGATCTTCGTGCGGGCCCGGTTCATGAACGCCACGACGGGTGAGATCAAGGAGCAGACGGTGTTCATGGGGGACTTCCCCATGATGACCGACAAGGGCACCTTCATCGTCAACGGTACCGAGCGCGTCGTCGTCTCCCAGCTGGTGCGTTCACCCGGTGTGATCTTCCAGCCCGGTGAGCGTTACCGCCTGCGGAACCTCGCCAAGCACCAGGAAGTCACCGGGACCATCCATCCCTACCGCGGCGAGTGGCTCGAGATGGACGTCGAGCAGAAGCCGGGCAAGGACGTGACGGCTGGCGCCCGCGTCGCCCGCAAGCGTCGCATCAGCCTCTTCACCCTCCTGCGCGCCCTCGGGTACGACGAGGAGAACCACCCGGGTTTCCTCGACCGCTTCGTTTCCCACTTCGACTTCCTTGAGGGGCAGTGGGAAAAGGACCGGGATCTCGCTCCCACCCAAGGCGAGTCGCTGCTCGAGATCTACAAGCGTGCCCGTCCGGGTGAGCCGCCGTCGGTGGAATCAGCCCGTGCCTACTTCAAGAACGCCTTCTTTGAGTCGCGTCGCTACGACCTGAGCCGGGTTGGCCGCTACAAGCTGAACCGCAAGCTCGGACCCGAACTCGGCCGAATCGAAGAGGTCTTCGGGATCAAGCTTGAGCGCCCTGAACTGGATCAGCCGGTGCTGTCGCCAGCCGAGGTGCTCGCCACGGCGACCTACATGCTGCATCTCGTCAAGCGTGACCCCGGGTACCGCCTCGACGATCAGGACCACTTCGCCAACCGGCGCATCCGTTCGGTGGGCGAGCTCATCCAAAACCAGGTTCGGATCGGCCTATCCCGCATGGAGCGGGTGGTGCGGGAACGCATGACCACCCAGGACGTTGAGGCCATCACTCCGCAGTCCCTCATCAACATCCGGCCGGTGGTCGCTGCCATCAAGGAGTTCTTCACCACCAGCCAGTTGAGCCAGTTCATGGATCAGGTCAACCCGCTGTCGGGCCTCACCCACCGTCGCCGCCTCTCGGCGCTGGGCCCGGGTGAGATGGCGGCCGACGAGGCCTGTTGCACCTGTGATGGCGACGCGCATGGCCCGATCATGCCCGCTAACGTGGCCGCGCACCCGACGAA